>JBARNL010000633.1:0-2315 GCA_049802955.1 Candidatus Angelobacter sp. | reverse complement strand
GTTTATAACCTGCCGAAATGGCTAATCCACTACGGCAGTTTTTTGTATTCGCATCCGGAACTCACCTTTAAACACTGGATAGCAATTGACAAGGCACATAGCTTGCCAATTCCACATCGTCTTTCTCCGAGTCATTATGGGATGCTCTATTACCTAAAGGGTGCCAAACCCAGAGTCTTCAACAGAGATTCTGTGCGAATACCAATTGCGCTCTGTCGTCATTGCAAGAAAGATGTCAAGGATTACGGAGGGCACAAGAAGTATTTAAATCCTAAAGGTCTAAATTTGAGCGACGTTTGGGACGACATCCCGCCAGTCCGTCATCGAAAATATAAATATAGAACGCCAAATGAACTCGCGCCGCAGGTGATTGAGAGGGTTATTCTTCTGACTACAAACCCAGGTGATGTGGTTTGTGACCCATTCGTAGGCGGGGGAACGACGGCTTATGTAGCTGAGCGACTGGCTCGAAAATGGTGGTGTGCAGACTTAAATACCGTTTCTGCAGCTGTAAGGCGCCTTTCAGATTTCGAAAATGGCATTCATCCAGTCTGGAAGAACTCGGCGAACCATGTGTCGTCACCAAGCAAAGAAATCATTAGAGACCTACCGCTTTTTCCTTGATCCTCTCGGGCTGTTCCCGTCCGAGCCAGTTGGAACAAATTGCCTCAGATCTTTACTCTGGAACAAAGAATCGTGCTCGACTTCAATTATTGCTAGCAAGCCTTTTTCAATGAGTCGCCCGAATTGAGTCCAATAATAAAAATAAGGTTGAAGTTCATGAATGTTTCCGATTCTATCGGTAAGATGGACATAGAGCTTTCGCGAAGGGACAATCAGAACAGCAGCATCGACAAGGCCGCCCATCAATGCTAAACACATTTTGTTCAGAGATCGATGAGATGATGAGATATTTCCAGTCTCCCATTCAACCACCGTCTTGAATCCGGTCTTGGTCTCAAACCAAAAATCGAAATTTCCCACGCTCTCGTTGAATTCGACTTTCTCTTTCAGCTCTGTTCGAGGATACTTCGGAAATTCAACTGAAGTCTTCTCTCGCAAGCGCAAGAAAAATGGTGCTAAGCTAAGCGGTTCTTCTGCTTTGCAGTTCTCGTCTGCCATCAATCTCCGAAATTGGTCCCTCAACGGGCGCACTCCGTTCCGGAGCGTTTTTACCTTTCCCCTGACTCTCATAATTCGACCAGTTTCATTTGTATAAGCATCACCAACTTTAATTGAAACAATTCTTGGAATTGCGAAACCGTTGATGCCTTTCTTGTCAGGCCACCTCATGGAGGTAATAACTTTGCTAATGAGTGCATGTGCTTGATTCCAATCAGGACTGCTACCAGTTCCGCCCGAATCTACCACCAAATACGTGTTGTTAAGCTTCACTCTTCACTCCCTTCTAAGTTGAAGAGTTCGGAAACAGTAACCCGAAGGCTTGAGGCTAGGATCTCCAGGTTCTCAAATGAGGGCGAACTGCGGCCACGTTCGACCAAACTCAAAAAATCTACTGATATCTCGGATCTTTCTGCCAGTTCTTCTTGCGTTAATCGAGCGGCCAACCGTAGGTTCCGCAGTCTCTTTCCGAAAAGAGAACGGAGATTTTTTGTTTTTCCTTTTGGAACCATCGTCAGGAATTGTTGCCGTAATGTCGCTACGGGTACACCGAATGGCATTACGGGTCGCGTTAGGAGGGATGGAGCGAAGCGACGCTATTCAGCTTCATGAAGGCAAAGTAGATGTAATTCCATTCGCATAATTTGGGCTCGCCCTTTCTGGGCGAGCCCATAACATTTTTCTAGAGAACTTATTTACGGCGTTCTTGCCACATCTCCCACCTTTGCGCCGCTGCCGCTGAAGCTAAGTGTTGCGGAATCCGCATCAATTTCGGTCACGGTGCCTTCGCCAATTTTTGTGGTAATGGTCTTCAAGACTTTTCCAGTTGCGGGATCTTTGATCTGGCGGCCGGCATGGCTGATTTCCAGCACGTCGCCAACTTTCAATCCAGTTTTGCTGCCCACATTGATAATCAGAGTATTGCCGCTCACGTCAGCCACAACGCCCCTAACCTCAACTTTGCGCGTGGGGACAGTCGTTGCGGACGCGCCCAACTGACCGCCCACATCCGTTACGGCCTGCGTTACGGCTTCACCCAGCAACGTTTGCCCAAAATTGGAAGCGTGGGTATCGAAAGCACCGCCAGCGGCCCCGCCACCGCCGCCTCCCGCGCCCAGCAGAGATGTGCCAGAACGTTTGCTCTCTCCTTCACCAGTTACCGCGGCCAGAATTTCTCCGGTATTGGTATCCAC
>JBARNL010000632.1:0-2631 GCA_049802955.1 Candidatus Angelobacter sp. | reverse complement strand
CCTGCGCGCGCTCCAGTTCGGATTGAGCGGCGGCAGAGCGCGCGTCCAACTCAGAGCAACGTTCCTGGTTCGAGCTGCGGCGGGAAATGGCGCGCTCGGTTTCCACGGCCAAGACGTTCATGGTCTGGGTGTTGTGCGCGATCTCACTTTCAATGGAGTAGCCGCGCTGTGTGCGCTCAGAGAATTCCGCTTCTTTTGCGCTTACGGCTTCAGCATGTCCGCGAATCTCTTCGCCAACAGCTTCCAGCGAGTCGTTCAGGCCGGTTTCGTCGCGGCCCATCTGGGCAAACTTGCTGGCCAGCACCACGCGGAGTTTTTCTTTCATCTCGTCGCGCAGCCGCGCATAGCGCTCGGCTTTGGAAGCCTGGCGCTTGAGCGAATTCATCTGCTTGGTGACTTCGTCAAAAATATCGTTGATGCGGGCCAGGTTCAGCCGCGACTGCTCCAGCCGGGCTTCCGCCAGCCGCTTCTTGGTCTTGAACTTGGTGATGCCGGCGGCTTCTTCAATAATGGCGCGACGGTCATAGGGCTTGCTGCTCAGGATTTGGCCGATGCGTCCCTGTTCGATGATGGCGTATGATTCCGGCCCCAGGCCGGTACCCATAAAGATGTCCTGGATGTCGCGCAAACGGCAGAGCTTGCCGTTGAGCAGGTATTCGCTTTCGCCAGTGCGGAACAGCCGGCGCGTGACCATGATTTCGCCCTTAGCAAAAGCCACGGGCTTGAACTTGCGACGACGAATCTTGAGAACAACGGCGCCGCTGGTCTGCGCGGCTTGGGCATCGGGAGTATTGGACTCGGTCGAAGACGGCTCTTGTGCCGTTGCTTCTGGCGAGACTTGCAGCGACGCGTCGGCGGTACTTTGCTCGGCGGCGGCTTCGTTTTCCGCAGGCTCGCCTTCCATGCCTTCTTTCCAGTCGAGCGGCCCGGGCTGCACTTCGGCTACGTGGGCCTCTGTGGCTTCGGCGGCATTGGCCCGGACAGAAGCTTCGTCCCAGTCGTCTTCTGACGGCATGTCATCCCGGACGTCAATCTCAGGCTGGGCGCTGACCTCGCCTTCATAAACCTGAGGATCGATCAGCGTAAGAGACACTTCAGCCATGCCGGTGGGCTTGCGGTCGCGCGTCCCGGCAAAGATCACGTCTTCCATGCGCACGCCGCGCAGGCTCTTGGCGGATTGCTCTCCCAGCACCCATGAGATGGAGTCAGAAATATTGGACTTTCCGCACCCGTTGGGGCCCACCACGGCGGCAATGCCTTCGCCCGGAAATTTCAGTTCCGTGCGGTCACAGAAGGACTTGAATCCAAGGATTTGCAGCTTCTTGAGTTTTAGCAACTTCCTACTCCTTCAGGAATGGCCAAATGGTCGCACGACTGTGGCTGGCAGATGCGCGTTTTCTCTTTCGGGCTACCGGCTGGAGTAGCTAACCCGCGTTCCAGCTAGAGTACCCAGAGAGAATACCAAGGGTCAAGAGCAAAGCCCACAATATGTTGTGGATAAGTGCTCCAGACCACAGGATGTCGCACCGCTTGTGCAACCAGCGGTCAAAACACTCCTGTGAGGTTTTATTTAAGAGGTCGGAAGAATCGCGAGAGCTATACAAACTGTAGCGCGAATGGTGCAGGGAAGCAATACGGATTAGGGCGCGAATTGGTACACCAGAGTGCAAGGGGCTAAAGGATTAAGGTGGTAATCCCCAAAATCCTACTCTGAGTTGGATTCCCGCCTATTATTTAAGAAACAAATTTAGCGGTTTACGCTTGCCATGCCACCATCGCTCGACACAATGCTATCGTGCCGCTTCTTGAGTTCCGCGGCCTCCGCACTTTTTCCAAGCTGGGTAAGGACGTCTGAAAGCATCTGCAGCGAGTCAACAATCAATGGGCTATCGTCCCCGTATGTTTTTTCGCGATCAGTCAGAGACTTGCGACAGTAGATCTCAGCTTTATCCAACTTCCCCCATTCAAGATAAAGCTTAGCCAATTCCAGTGTATCGCCCAGCATGGTGAGGCCATCACCACCATTGGCGTTGTTGGCCTGAAGCAACTGTAGACGGATTGGCTCGGCCTTGGCGTAATCTCCCAGAAGTTGATACGAATTCGCCAGATAGTGGAGGTCCATTTTTACGCGCATGTCAGTTGCGCCAAAGAGCTTTTCGATAAGCTGGATGGCACGCGCATAAAAGCTGGCCGCGGCGGCATAGTCTTTTTGAAAATAAGCGCATCCCGCGATTCCTTCCATGGCATGTATTGCCTCCTGGGACTCGGGGCCTTCCACTTTTTGGCTTGTCTTAAGGTCGTATTGCCAGGCTTCGCGCGCCTCAACATATTTCTGCTCTCGTGAAAGCACCCAAGCCAACTGCCGGGTTGATTCCACCAGCTTTTGGTCAGTAAATGATTTTTCAGCCATCGCGAGGGCGGTTTTGGCGGATGCTTCCGCCTCATCTACCCGGCGTTCCTGAAGGGCTTTAATGCTGGCATCGAGAGTTTGCCGCCATGTCTTTTCATCCACAGGTCCCGTGACACTCGCCGCAGGAAGCACAGGAGCTGAAGCGGCGGTTGTTGAAGCTGGCGAAACAATGAGCGCCGGCTTAACTTTGCCCTTCAATCTCTCCATTGCTGCCGCATATT
>JBARNL010000631.1:0-5161 GCA_049802955.1 Candidatus Angelobacter sp. | reverse complement strand
GAATACAGGTTGCGCGCGCGAGCCAATGCGGATTGCAACAAGCCTCCATCCCGCAGACCCTCGCTACCGCCGTGCTCCGCCACGCTTTCGGCATGCAAAAGCACAACCGAAAGTTCGCTGAGCCACCTCGGCTCACTCACTTGGCCAGGGCCTTGAATGTTTCTCGATATCTGCTCATGAACTCTCTGCCAAACCTGAGCTCTTCTTTCAAGTCAGGATCATGTGTAATGAGCACGTAGCCTACAGGGGTTTCAATGGCAAAAAGCTCGTCCCCTGCGCTTACCCTTAACCGATCGAGCATTTCTGGTGGGATCTCGACGACGGTCGAATCACCTGATATTTTAAGCTTCAGGACTGCCATTCAATCTCCAAACTGCTTCTCAGTATTCGATCACCAGATCATCCGATCACGCGCGATCACCCGATTTCTCCGTAGTAGCAGACTTGTAACCATAGGGTTCCCTCGCTGCGCTCGGGATTGCAGAAAAATCTACTCCAGCGCTTCCGCCTGTATTCCGATGTTCTTTTCTCCTGCTGCTTTCTTTTCCCAATACTTGCGGACCCAGGCTTCAAAGCTTTTTCCCGCGGCGGTATCGCGCCCGCTGAAGGCCAGCGCGGCGATCTCCGAATATGGAATGGATATCTTCTGGTCTGCGTCTTTTGGGAACAGCCGCACCGCAGAATCGGCCAATGTCTTTCCGGTACGCCGGTCAAAGATGTAGCCCTCAACCTTGCTGCCGTTCTTACAAGTGATGGTCACATCGCCGCGGTAATCAAAGGCTTTTTCCAGCGCTTGACGGGTTTCTTCTTCATTCGCTAGTTCCGGCACCCAGCCTTCCAACTTTTCGTGTTTAAATCCCGGCGCAACCTCGAGCGAGTCAGCGGCTTTTGCGGCATTGTTTTGAACTGATTCGGTCATGCGCTGGTCTCCTCAAGCTGGCTGGACGATTCTTCAATCTGCACCAGCGGGTTGTAGCTGTGCACGGGCCGCACATGCTCATTCAAGAGCTTCAGCGCGTGCTCGTCTTTATGACGAGTGAACAGCGTCGCCTTCGCAGTGGCCAGCAAGCCGCCTAGCGAACTGAAAGTGTCATTCACCGCCGACGCCTCATAGCCGCTGTGCACCATGCAGTTCGCGCATTTCGGATTTCCCGACTCTGTCCCGTACTCATGCCATGCCGTACTATCCATCAGTTCCTGGAAAGTGTCGGCATAACCATCCTGCAACAGGTAACATGGCTTCTGCCAGCCAAAGATGTTGTACGTGGGCATGCCCCACGGCGTGCAGGCATACTGGCGTTCCCCCATCAAAAACTCCAGGAACAGCGGCGACTGGTTGAATTGCCAGCTTTTCTTGCGGTTCGACAGGATGGCGCGAAACAGCTTGCGCGTGCGCGCGCGTCCCAGAAAATGCTTCTGGTCCGGCGCTTTGTCATAGGAATACCCGGGTGAAAGCATCATGCCTTCTACGCCCAATTCCATCATCTGATCAAAATGCTCGCGGACACTGTTAGGATCGGCGCCATCAAAGAGTGTGGTATTCGTGGTCACACGGAAGCCGCGGCGCAACGCTTCTTTCATCCCTTCTATGGCCTGGTCATACCCGCCTTCGCGGCAAACGGAAAAATCGTGGTGTTCGCGTTCGCCATCCACGTGAACAGAAAACGTCAGGTACTTGCTCGGCTTGAACAGATCGAGCTTTTCCTTGAGCAGCAGCGCGTTGGTGCAGAGATAGATATATTTTTGGCGCGCCACCAGCCCTTCCACAATCTTCCCGATCTGCGAATGCATCAGCGGCTCGCCGCCGGGAATACTCACCATAGGCGCACCGCATTCATCCACCGCGCGGAAACACTGCTCCGGCGTGAGTTCCTTCTTCAGTATGTGCGCCGGATACTGGATCTTGCCGCAGCCCGCGCACGCCAGGTTACAGCGAAACAGCGGCTCCAGCATCAGTACCAGCGGATAGCGCTTGCGTCTGGCCAGCTTTTGTCTAACAACATAGCTCGCCACTGTCCACATCTGTGAAATCGGTACCGGCAAATCTTGTCTCCCTTAAATCAGCTCTTAGCTATTAGCTCTTGGCTCTTAGCTTTGTATCGTTGCGCAATCAGCTACGCTTGCTTAAGCGCTTTATCTCTTGATCCGCGTAAATCAGCGTTCATCCGCGGTAAGTCGTGCTTTTTCGATCGCGCGGCATGACGGCAATCTCTTCACCCTCTCGCGTACCCCACACTTCCCTCTTCGTACAGCGCTGAGAAATCGCGGGCGTATGTTGAGAGCGCGATCAGCGGGAAGTAGTCGCGATACAGGTGATACGCCAGGTAAAACACTCGTGGGAAACCGGTGCCCGTGTACTGGTCTTCGTCCCAGTGTCCATCAGGACGCTGTGTTTCCAGCAGATAAAGAATTCCGCGCTGCACGGATTCGCTGCGTGTATCGCCTGCCGCCAACAACCCCATAATGGCCCAGGCCGTTTGAGAAGGCGTGCTTGGTCCGATGCCGCGCGTTGTCGCGTCGTCATACGAGCCGCAGCTCTCGCCCCAGCCGCCGTCAGGGTTCTGCACCATGCGCAGCCATTCTGCGCCCTGCTGCACGTAAGGCTCGTGATGGTCCACACCCATGGCCTGCAAGCCGCGCAGCACCAGCATGGTTCCATAAAGGTAGTTCACGCCCCAGCGGCCAAACCATGAGCCATCCGGCTCCTGCTCGCTCAAGATGAACTTGATCGCCTTCTTAACCCGCTTGTCGTCCCCAGTTACGCCATACGCTGCCAGCATCTCCAGCACACGTCCGGTGATATCCACCGTTGGCGGATCGAGCATGGCGTTGTGGTCGGCAAAAGGAATGTTCTGGAACACCATGCGGGTGTTGTCTTTATCGAAAGATGCCCAGCCGCCATTTTTGCACTGCATGGCAAAAATCCAGTCAATAGCGCGCTGGCTCACTTCATGCTGATAGCGTTCACGCGGGTTCTCTACTTTATCCAGCCCCAGCAGCACCATGGCTGAATCATCGACGTCAGGATAGAACTCGTTATTGAATTCAAAGTACCAGCCGCCCGGCACAACATTTGGGACTTTCACCGCCCAATCACCCTTGGTGCGGACTTCCTTGCTTAAAATCCAGTCCGCTGCTTTCAGCATTCGCGGATCCTTTTTCGATACGCCGCTTTCTCCCAGAGCAAACAGCGCCAACGCTGTATCCCATACCGGGGACATGCAGGGCTGCATGCGGAACGTGGGGGTAGAATGATCGGCAATGCCGGGTTCATCGATGCCAAGTTTCTCAAACTCACTTATTGCGCGGATCACCTGCGGATCGTCCGTCGAGTAGCCCAGGCAGCGCAGCGCGACAATCGAATTCAGAATGCCCGGATAAATTGCGCCCAGCCCGTCCGATCTTTCAAAGCGATCCAGCATCCAGCGCTCGGCTTTTTTAAGCGCCAGGTAGCGCAGCGGCCGAATATGAAAGCGTTCGCAGAAATGGACCACGCGGTTCAATACCAGGAAGAAGTTTCTCCACGAAATCTTTTTTTCCGCCCACTTCAGGTGCAGATGATTGCCGTAGCGTCCTCCGACAAACAGTTCATCAATGCCCATCTCCGCGGAAATTTTCTTGAACGGCTTCTTGGCATAGGCAATTGATAGCGGTACCAAAATCGCACGCGACCATGACGAAATCTCATATAGGTTGAACCAGAACCAGTTAGGAAAGAGAACGATCTCCGGCGGAACCGCGGGAACGGCTTCCCAGTCATACTGGCCCAGGAAACACAGGTAAATCTTGGTAAAGGTGTTGCATTCGGTAGCGCCGCCCATTTCCAGAATCCTGGTGCGCGCCCGCTCCAGCACTGGATTTTCCGGTTTATAGCCCATCAGCTTCAGCGCAAAATAAGCTTTAACTGATGCACTAATGTTGGAAGGCCCGCCAGTAAAAATGGGCCAGCCGCCGTCGGCATTCTGGTTGCGGATAATTTCCGGCACTGCGCGTTGCATGCGGCCTGGATTGCCGGTGCCAAGCAAGGTGTGAATGGCGATGTAGTCCGATTCAAGTGTTGTGTCGGCTTCCAGTTCGCCGCACCAGTAGCCGTCTTCATGCTGCTGCGTGAAAAGGTATTCGCGCGCCTTCTCAATGCCAAAGGACACGCGTTCCAGCATGTCATCGATTTTTCCAAAAAGCATGTGCGCTGCTTGCGCGCCAAACTTCTTGCTCATGGATTTACTCCGCCGCAGCGGGGGCTGCAGCAATTGCTTCCACAATCTCAGGCGGCAGGCCAAAGCGGACGTTTTCTGGCATGACCTCCACTTCGCGGATTGTGTTAAACCCTTTTTCCTTTAAGAAATCAATGACCTGTTCCACCAGAATTTCCGGCGCTGATGCGCCCGCCGTGAGAGCGACGGTGTTTTTCCCGGTAAGCCAACCGGGTTGTATGTCGCTCGCCTTATCTATCAGATAAGATGGCGTTCCCAGATTGGTGGAAACCTCCACTAGACGGTTGGAATTTGAGCTGTTCTCAGATCCCACAACCAGCAGCAGGTCGGCCTGGTGCGCCACGTCTTTTACCGCCGTCTGGCGGTTCTGTGTGGCATAGCAGATGTCCTGCGCATGCGGGCCTTCGATCAACGGGAATTTCTTGCGTAAAGCGTCAATCACATCCTTGGTCTCATCCAGGCTGAGCGTCGTCTGGGTGATATAGGCAATCCGCGTAGGATCGGGGACCTCAAGCGCATCCACTTCACTGGCGCTGCCCACCACCTGGGTAACTTCCGGGGCTTCACCCAGAGTCCCGATTACCTCATCATGATCATGATGGCCTATCAATATGATGCTGTAGCCGCCCCTGGCGTACTTCACTGCCTCAACGTGGACCTTGGTCACCAGAGGGCAAGTCGCGTCGATTACCCGCAGGTCGCGCAGCTTACTGGCTTCACGAACGCTGGGAGAAACGCCGTGAGCGCTGTAAATCAGGCGCTGGCCGTCCGGGACCTCATAAACCTCATCAACAAAGATCGCGCCCTTGGCTTTCAGTTCTTCCACCACATAGCGGTTGTGGACGATTTCTTTTCGCACGTAGATTGGCGGCCCAAAGGCGTCCAGCGCAATGCGGACAATATCAATGGCCCTCACCACTCCGGCGCAAAACCCCCGGGGCTTCAGC
>JBARNL010000630.1:0-2215 GCA_049802955.1 Candidatus Angelobacter sp. | reverse complement strand
GGCCAATGCCAGGTAACATGGCCAGAAACCTGCGCGGGAGCTGAATTGGCTCCGCTCTGAGTACGGCTGTATTAGTTGCCATGCAAACCCTCCGATGTAGGTCTTGTTGTGCGTTACCATCCAACATGCTTTAGCGCGCCCAGCTTCACCAGCGCCGCCAAAAGCAATGCAATTCCCACGGCCCAGCCGTCCAGTGAAAGACCTCGTTTTATTTCCTGTTTTATCGTTTGATTTGTCATTGCTCTATCCTCCATTTCCAGTCTGGTTAGCTGCATCTGTGCAGGTTCTTTGCCGCAAAACAAAAAGCCCACTCACGTCTGGTGAGTGGGCTTCAACAATTAAAAGTATTGCCGCTATAAGATCACCCGCCAGATGTGCCGAACAAAGCGCACGGACAACATGAGTTGTTCGTACACATCGGCATCTGGCGAAGGGTCTTCATGCAAAAATGTATCCTATCGAGCCGGTTGGATGTTTGTCAAAATAAATTCGATTCTTTTTTTGAGATGATGGCCTGTTCGGAGGAAAGCTAACTCCGGCGGCCATTACGCAATGGCAAGTTGTTTACTTTACCTTCCGCGCCAAGATGCGCCGCTGTGATAGTTTGAGCAAATTTTATAGAAGACGGCTGGTATCCGTAAAGGCGATTCGTCATGTATTCGCAATGCACGGCGGTGAGATGGAATGGGAATATGCGTGCAAGCTTTCGGCGATGGGTGATAAACAGCGGCAGAAACAACGTTCTTGCAAATTCAACGCTCTGTCCCAACCGCTAGATTCAGCATCTTATCGATGTTGGAGTTTTACATGGCGCATAACAGGCTTAACCGTCGCCTATTAAGCACTCTTCATCGGGCTACCGGGCCGGCACACGTTCGCATGGAACTGGGTGGCCCATCCCGGCAACTGTCGCTATGTCCCACTGTGCCCGTTATTCGCCTGAAAGACAGGAAAACGCTTATTGCCGTGTTGCTCAACCCCGAAATGAATTTCGGGGACTTGTACAGTCTGGGTGACATCGAAGTAGAAGGCGATCTGGTTCGCGCGCTGGAAGCGCTTTACTACGCGCCTGACCGCCTTATTACGCGTGTGCTTTCACGCTGGCTTTCCTGGGTTCAGTCCTGCGGATTGCAGGGCGCGCGCAGGAACATCCATCACCATTACGACATCCCAACCGACTTTTACAAACTTTGGCTTGATCCACAATTGGTATACACATGCGCCTATTTTCCGGATGAGAGCGCAGGACTGGAAGAAGCGCAGCGGGCAAAATTAGACCTTGTCTGCCGCAAGCTTTGGTTGCAACCGGGTGAAACGGTGGTAGAAGCAGGTTGCGGCTGGGGCGCGCTAAGCCTGCATATGGCCCGCGAATACGGCGTAAGGGTCAAAGCTTTCAACATCTCACATGAACAAATTGCATTTGCCCGGGAACAGGCAAAAAGAGAAGGACTCGCTTCCAGAGTCGAATTTATTGAGGACGATTACCGGAATATCTCTGGCCGGTATGACGCCTTCGTATCCGTCGGAATGCTGGAGCACATTGGACGAGAGCACTATCGAGAGATGGGAGATGTTATCTATCGGACCATTGGCGACACCGGCCGCGGCCTTTTGCATTTCATTGGAAAGAACCAGCCTCAACCGTTCAGCGTCTGGATCAGGAAGCGCATCTTTCCCGGCGCATACACGCCTGCCCTGCGGGAAGCCATGGATGTTCTTGAGCCACACGATTTCAGCGTGCTTGATGTTGAAAATCTCCGCATGCACTATGCCCGGACACTTGAGTTCTGGTTGCAGCGCTACGAACGCTGTTTTGACCAAGTGGTGGAGCGATTTGGCCTGAGTTTTGCCCGCATGTGGCGACTATATCTGGCGGGTTCGATTGCCGGCTTTCGAATGGGCACTCTCCAACTATTTCAAGTGGTCTTCGCGGGACGCGCCTGCAAATCCCAGCCCTGGAACCGGGCCCATTTGTACAACGACAATGCAATTGAACGGGATTCACAGGATGTGCAATGCATTCGTGCGATGTCTTAATTGTAGGCGGCGGACCGGCTGGATCTTCATGCGCGTGGGCTTTGCGCTCGTCCGGATTGCACACAGTAATCCTGGATAAAGCCAGGTTCCCTCGAAACAAAGTTTGCGGGGGCTGGATCACGCCCTGGGTCTTGCAGGCACTTCAAATAGATGCCGCCGATTACGCCCCAAGCCGCAC
>JBARNL010000629.1:0-5267 GCA_049802955.1 Candidatus Angelobacter sp. | reverse complement strand
GCCATGCCGGACGCATCATTGAAGGGCGTGTATTCCGAGATAACAACGTGAACGGCACGTTTAATTTTGGCGAGCAAGGTCTGGTTGGCATGCGCGTAAGGCTGGATGACGGTGAGATTGCGGAAACCGACGAGCAGGGCCGGTATAAGTTTGCCGACGTCAGCCAGGGCGAGCACATTGTGTCGCTGTCCCTGACGCAGTTTTCCGAGCCTGTGCGCATGACCACCAAGAACCAGGCGTCCGTCGATTTGATCCGGCAGAAGATCGGCATGGTGAATTTCGGGGTTGTCGATTTTGCACGAGTTACCGGAAGCGTGTTCAACGATTTGAACCTTGACGGCAAAAGGACGCTAGACGCGAAAGGACTGTCCGGAGTCCACCTGACGCTGGACGATGGCAAGACGCACCGGAACATCGTTGCCCAGGATACGGGCGATTTTGAAGTGGACGACGTGCCTCCCGGCGATTACCGCATCACCGTGGATGCGAGTTCGCTGCCGGCGAACTATTCACTGCCAGAAGACACTTTCACGCTACACGTGACGCCGATTTCAACCGCGGTGGAAAATATTCCCGCGCAAGCGATGCGATCAATTGCCGGAAGAGTGTTTGTGAAAGTCCTCGCCGAGCCCGCGGCCCAGGCGGCTGATTCCGGCAAGCTGAAGATTGGCGGAATGCCTCCAGGATCAGTGCGCAGCCAGCGCGGCGGGCAGGCAGGTGGTCGCGTGAGCCAGACGGGACGCGGACAGGCGCAAGGAACTACAGGCGCTTCCGCCGGGGGGGATTACAACCTGGTACCAATCGCCGGCGTTCAGATTACGGCCGGACATGGCGTGGCCAAGACCGATGAAAACGGAAACTTCCTGCTGCGCGACCTTCCCGCAGGCGAGTTGAGCGTTACCCTGGTTCCGGTAAAAGATTTACCAGAGGGAATGAAAGTGCCTGTTGGACAAGTGAAGATGCCGCCGGAGCCAATCCAGGTGCAGGGCGCAACTATTGTGATTGGCAATCCTGAACTTGCGCCTTATCTGGTGGATGCGCCGAAGCAGTAGCCGAACTAGACTAGCTACTTCCTGAAAATCTGGGCGACCGATTATCCAATAGACGATCTTAGGAAAGCTCGGCCTTTGGAAACACCCGAGCCGCCGGTGGTCCTGGCAAAGGCCGCTTCGTGCCTGCTCGGCCAAGCCGCCTTACGTCACCGTATTCGCGCCATTACGCAACTGTATTTAACGAACAGCAGTGCGACAATTTTGTTTCCAACGGTACCCAGAAGCTCTGCCATTCACGGCTGCGTTCTGTGGCAACCATCAGCATGAGCGTCCCTTCGTCCTCTGGAACGTCTTCAACGCGATAAATGATGGGGAAAGCGAATTGCTTGATCAGGCCTTCCGGGCCGTAGTGGACTACCGTGACGGTGTCACCGTTGGCCAGGAGTCGATAGGCGGTGTTGGGTTTTGCTTCCGACTGCAAAATCTCATGCAGCGTGCTCATGCTTACCATGTAACAGAGTTCCATATGGCGGAAATCCTCCTCCGGCTGGCCTAAAAGCTGCCCGCCCCGAAAGCCCATTTGTAAACCTTCTACTGCTTAGTGCTCCGTGTGCTTCATCCGTTTCAGAGCAACTTCATCCGTTACACATGGTTTTAAAAGGGCGAGATTACGGTTTCATTGGACTGAAATTAAAAGATTTAATTTTCCACGAAGGGTAATCAGAGAGCGCACGGGCGAAGTGAATATTCACTGGCTTGGGAAATTGGGAAAGAAGATTCTGAAGAAAAATGTCGGCTGGCGACCGGCTGGCCGCAAATATGAATGTAGAGATCAGAGCCGATGGCCTGAGGCGAGTGGAATGATTGCGGCGTTACAGGCGCTTTAAGGCGAGACGGGCCAATGCTACGGATTTTTCAATGCGCGCGGATTCTTCACGCACTCCTCCCACGCTGATGCGCAAAAAAGTGTTGCCTTTTAAGACATAGAGTGCGCCCACCATGGGGTTGCCGAGCCAATAGGCTTGTTCTCCCACGCCTGCAATGCTGCGGGGCCGGGTGGACTCTTCATCATCATCTTCTTTCTTTGCTTGTTTGTTTCCAGCCGGCTTTTCTTTTTCACTTTCTCCAGACTCGGGCTTGCCGGAGTGGAACTGTTTTTGCCAGAACGCGCGTGGAGAAATCGATCCCGCCGAAGCTATGGCAACACTGACCGATTTGCTTGGATTGGCCGTACGAAAGACGCATTGCGACATGACTAAGCCGCCAGCAGGCTGTGTGGTCGGTTTGGCTTCCTGAACGGGATCGCCTTGTACCTTTTGAACATCTGCGCTGGTGAGCACAGCGCAGGAATCCGGCTTGGCTTGCTTCGCCGAGTTGTGGGCAGCTACTTGCGCGGCAGAAATCGCGCCAGCGAACAGCAGGAAGTACAGCAATAATCGAAGTAGATTTTTCATTGCATATCCAGGCCAGCAATTTTAAATCCGACAAAAAGAAGCCCGCGCGAAAATATTCTTTCGTGCGGGCCAGGAGTTACAACAATTTAGTGGTTGCGATTATCGTCGCAGTCGGGTCCGCCATGGACGCCGCTTGCGGGATCACCGAAGCAGAGTTTTCCACCGCCTTCGTCATCGCCGCTGCGAGTGCCAAACTGCGTGCCGTCAAAAGCGGAGAACAGCCCGCGACCGCCGGTTTGGCGTGCGATGGTAGCCAGCGCATCCTGCGCGCTGACCGGGCCGGTGGTGGCATTTTGTGTGCTATCGGCGACGCAGGTACCAGTGCAGCCATCGGCATAGCCCACAAGCACGCGGCCGAATTTATCCACGGTGATGTCGTTAAAGTCGAGCAGGTTGCGGCATGGATTGCTGCCGCCGCCATTCCATATGCAGCCGCGCTGCACGGGGTCTGAAGGCGTAGCGTCGGAGGTGGTCCAGGTGATCCCGCCGTTGTATGTGAATGCGACATAGAGATGCCAGACGCCAAGGAAGTCGCCGGACTGCGTATCGCCCAAGCTCGGCGTGCCGAGGAAAGCAAACGCAGCGCGATTGTCATCTCCGGCAACTACTTCAGCGAATTCAGCGTTCTGAATGCCGAAGGGAGTTCCGGCATCCTGGGATTTCGACCAGTGCTGCCCGCGATCGTGCGACACGGCAATCTTGGCATGGCCATCAGAGTTTACGTAGCCAAAATAAATAGTGTTGTTCTTGCCCGCGGAGACAGATGGATCACTGCCAGGGCTGATGCTGGCGCCATCGGGCACCGTGCGAACGACCCAGGTCAAACCATTGTCAGTGGAGACGGCAACGCCGGGACGGCTGGCGCCCGCTGCATCCTGGCAATTCTCATTAGGGACGTAAGCTGTGCCATCGGGAGAAACGCGGACATGCCCATGCAGGCCGCCGCAGGTTCCGGGAGCTACTGGCTTATCAACTCCGCTAACGGTGGTGAAGGTGTAAATAGGCACGCCAGGGCCGAATGTGACGCCGCCGTCATCGCTGCGCGAACAGAATGCAGTAACGATATCCTGCGAGCAGTAATAGATGGCATGCGGATACGTATGCACCGCCGGCGCGGGGGAAGCGAATGGGCCTCCGCCAATGGTCTGATGGTCGACGCCGGCAGGCTGTCCGGAGCCTTGCGTGGGAAGCCAGTTGTCGCCGTCATCGTCAGTGAAAGAAAGTTCGCTGGTTACGCCGTTGAGCTGCGAAGAGAATGTGCGGTTTGTTCCACCCATACGGCCATCGTCGGTAAACAGAATGGGATCAAGACTGACGCGCGCGAAAGGCGAACGCTTATCTTCCCAGGTTGAAGTTGCGGGAGTGACCGCGTCATTGAAAGTGACGCGCAAGGTGTGATTTCCAGCTTCAATAAACGATCTTCCAGTATTCCAGTCCACGCCGATGGAAGGCTCGCCAGCGCCGTGCTGGCCGGCATCGGTTGAACCCACAGATGGCGGAATATTATCTGGTGCAGCGTAATTGACGAAAGCGGGCGCACCGGGAGCAGGCGGCGGAGGCGGCGCGGTGGTCGGGCGGGGCGCAACTGTCATGCTGACCACAGCGTGTGCGGACACGGGAAGCGGCACGGTAGATGCCACGGAACGAATGTGCCAGAGGCCATCGATTGGATCAGTGAGCGTAAGGTCTTCTTCGCCAGGGCCAGTGCTGGTAACGTCAGGCGAGCCAGGGCCGTGGTCCGCCGCGTTTGGACTGATGGCGAATACGTCTAGGTCGCTGGGTGCGGTGCTGTTCCACGTGTACTTGATTGTTACTTGAACCGTATTGGTCTGGTAAAAAGTTGCGGCGGGCGCGGGAAGCGTAATCGTCAGATTGTGATTGTCACACAGGCCGGGCGGACAAGTATCCTGAATGCCGACGCTAGTCACAGTGCCAGCCACGACCGGGCCAAAATCCCAGGAGACCGGTCCTGATGTGCTGCTGATAGAACTGGCGGTCTGGGCGGAAGCGGCCTGAGCCAGGCCCACCGCCAAAACTATTGCAAGCAGACCGAGCAAACGATTTGAAATTTTTTTGAGCATCAATCTATCTTTATTACCTGATTTGGTAGAGAGAATGGGTGCATAAGGGGAGGGAAGCGTTGACATGGTTTCTCCTGAAGCATGAATTCCTGGAGCTGGCCGAACCAACAAAACAACCGGCAGTAGTAGCACTACCGCTGAACTTAGGAAGGAATATTCCTGGGGCGAGTTGCCATAGAATTTTATTATTGTTATCAATCGCTTAACGTGGCACGGTCTTGAATTGACCGTCCGGTGGTGGTACTACTTGGGTGTGCGACTCTGGTTCACCACAGAGGAGAGCAAATGGCGACCGTCCCTAACCCCTTGAGTTCCAAAGGCCCCGCTGCCGAGCGAATCCTGAAAGCAGCCAAGCAGCTTTTTGCTGAATCTGGTTTTGAAAACACCAGCACTATTTCAATCGCACGAATGGCGCAGACCAGCGAATCCCAACTGATCAAGCATTTTGGGAGCAAGGAAGGACTGCTGGAAGCGATATTTGAAGAGGGATGGAACCATATCGCCCAGGCTTTTGGCGCGCTGGAATACATTCCCGCCCCTAGTTCGAAGTTGCAGGCGCTGGTGGGATTAATTCTTTCCAAGCTGGAGGAAGACGAACACCTCAAGCAGTTATTTCTGCTTGAGGGCCGCAGAATCCGCAAAGAAGGCCGAATGGTTTTGATGACCAAGGGTTTTCTTGGCCTGGTAAACACGGCGGACAGGTTGCTCAGGGAAATGCGTGACCTGGGGCAGCTCCGTTC
>JBARNL010000628.1:0-2216 GCA_049802955.1 Candidatus Angelobacter sp. | reverse complement strand
CAGCCACACATTTGAACAGATGGCTTACATTGTGAGCGGTCGCGCCATTTATCACGTAGGCGATGTTTGCCACGAAGTTTGAGCGGGATCTTTTATGGTTATTCCTGACGGCGTTGTGCAATATATTGAACCGCTGGGCATCGAACCGGTCATGAACCTGGATTTTTTCCTGCCCGCTCGGGAAGACTACATGCATCTGCTCAAGTACCTGGACGAAAACAAATAAGCGATTGGCAACAGTCACACGTACAACTAGAGTTTTATTATCCAAGTGGACGTGTGTTGGAGGAAACTGATGAGTTTGGATGGATTGAAGTTTGATCTCTGCTGTGCCGCGCGGCTGCTATTCCGCTTTGGCCTGAGCGTGGGTAACGCCGGGCATCTCAGCATAACCGCGGGTGAAAATCGCATGCTGGTGAACCGTTTTGGGCCGTCGTTCGCCACCATGACGCCGGCCGATGTCCTCACCATGGACTTCCAGGGCAACGTTCTGGAGCACGATCCTGCGATCAAGCCCTACGTGAACGAGACAATCCATCTTCATGGGGTGATCCATCGCTACAACCCGCATATCGCTGCTGTGGCGCATACACATCCGCCTAACACCGTGACGTGGACTACGTTCCGCAAATTGCCTCAGACATTTGATCAGGAAAGCTGCCTGCTGGCGGACGACATTGCGATTGTGGACGAAGATTTCACTGGCTTGGCGCAATCAGAAGATCGCGTGCGTCCTTATGCCCAGGCATTGGGCAAGAAGCCAGTAGTGCTGCTGCCGAATCATGGGGCTATCACTACCGGTCCCAGTATCCAGTCTGCGCTCTTTCGCATGATGCTGCTGGAAGGAATATGCCAACGCAACATCTCGGTTGCGTCAGCGGCGCAGGTCACCGGCTACACGCCGCATGCCATTGCGCCAGAGCACGCGCTTACAGCGAAGCGGGAGTTGGCAAAGATACCGATCCTGGATGCGCTGTGGGAGGACCTGCTGAAGCGTCTTCGCCAGACCGACGCCGATTTGTTTCACACAGAGAGCAACCAGGAGACGCGAGGGCGCAAGCTCGCGTAGGGGCGCTGATTACTCCAGTGAGCAAGCCCAGCAATATTTGTTCCTTGGGTCAAAACGGCAGGTTTTCGTCGGCTCTAATCTTTAGGGCCTTAAGGAAATCATGATCGTGAGCTGACAGCTCCATAATTGGAGGCGCTGCTGCACGATTTGGCCTGCGGGGTGGCGGCAGCATACCAACTGGAGCGGAAGACTGGCGGACCTGCGCATAAGCTGAAAGATCAAGGCTCAAAAGGACTTCATACCCGGCATTTTCAATTTCGGAAGCCATTGTTTCAAAGCTCTGGCTGGCCGCTACCGCCTCATTCACAATATGGTTAAGCTCTTCACAATGGTGGCTTTTCACGATCACGGCACTTGCCGCATTCTTTAGTTCCTGCGTCAATTCTCCAACCGAATCCTCTGCAAGGCTGCCTGGCTCTGACTGCCGTGTGAGCGCGAAGATACCATCTTCCGTCCTGACCCGCACTTTGATCTGCGGCACAAACGAACTGAAAACGTTGTGTCCTGCGGCCCGCAAATTTTGCACGGCTGATTGGACGCCAGGATCGTTATCGATCTCCCATTTAAGGGCGTGCAGAGCTTCATAAAAAGCCGAGTCCTGCTGCAAGGTGGCCATCGCTACTGATTCCATGCTCTTAAGCAGCGATCTCATCGTCCTCTTGTCAATCATTGTAAAAGTCACCTCAAAGGCTGGAGATCCACACCTGCTTGCGGTTTATAACCTGTAATTTCCTTATAAGGTAGGTTACTTAAGGGGGGAACGTGCTTAAACCTCAAACACCCACGGTGTTGGTCTTCCGGTTTAATATTTTGGATGGCGCTGCCTTGTTCACGGTTGGCCCAGATGGCGGCCAGCCCGGCAGCTCAACCTCTTGTTTTGCCACTCTTCACCTCATTTAAATTGGGCCTAAACTTTATCGACGGCCACATTTCCACCCACAGAGATCGGCTGGTAGAGCAAAGGTGTGGAGGCGTGTGAAATACATGCCTCTTACAATTATTCTTGATTAGTAGTCTGTCGACACCGCTAACAACTCCCTGGGGTGGGTGGTCCATCCTTCCGTTTTCTCGCTCGACCATACAATGAGATCCAAGGGAATAGGCCCGTGGGTGCCCCGCTCTTCGCGCCTCTTGCCAAGGGTGGGAT
>JBARNL010000627.1:0-2846 GCA_049802955.1 Candidatus Angelobacter sp. | reverse complement strand
GGAAGATGCCGTGCTCCTGCATCCATAGCCAGAGAAAGTTGCCAATACCGGCTGAAGCCGCTATCAGTCCGGCAAGAAGAAAGATGTAACGCGACCAGTCAATACCCAGCGTTGCAGGCGTTAGGTCAAGCCATGCGTCGATGAGTGGTTCAGCCTTGCCGACCAGGCCCTCAGCGTGCGCCGCGTAAGAAGCGGCATTGATGCTGCCAACCGAGGTTGCGGCAATGATGTGAGTGGGAACCTGCGCGTCCTGAAAGGCCATGAGCACGCCAGCTTCATAAGCGCCACGCGCGCCGCCGCCGGAAAGCACCACGCCTACCCGCGAGGCAAAAGCCGCTGGTCTTGTGGCCGCCGCAATGGTTGCGCGGAACTCGTCGCGCAAAGCGTCCAGCTCCGCCAGAGCGGCCGCGCTACGCGCTTTTGGAAGGCTGATGGGCATGCTTAGGCAAAGCTTAACCCAGCTTCAGGCAAAAGCCTATGCGCAACAGTGCTGCTCCGTATGGAGCCAACATCGCGCAATCTGCCGGATAAAACATTGTGACCATTTGTTATCTGCTTCGTCTAACACGCCAGAGAAGAGCTAACCAGGTGTAATGTATGAGCACATCAGAAGGCGCAGTAACCAGCGGCAGATTACCGATCAAGGAAAGCGGACGCACGGTGTTTGTTCCGCTGGATGAAGTTGAATATTTTGAGGCATCGGGCAATTATGTGCGTGTGCACGCGGGCGGGGCACACTATCGGGTACGCGAAAAACTGAGCACTATGGAGACACGCTTGCCCGAGCGTGACTTTGTCCGCATCCATCGCTCAGTGATTGTGAACCGTAACCGCATTCATGAGTTGCGGCGGTCATTCAGCGGCAAGTACCTTGTGACTCTTGTCTCAGGCAAGCAGGTCACGCTCAGCCGCAGCCATCGCCAGCAGCTTTCGGCATTGAAAGAGCCATATTAAAGCCGTAGCCCGCGCAAGCGCTGACACATGATTGTCCAATGCACAGAAAAGGCGCACTTTTTATAGCGCGCCTTCCCGTTTGCGAATAAAGTTAATTATTTGCTATTTGAAGCTTCCTTGGCTTTGGACTCACGGAACGCCTCTCTTACATCTGAGAGAAACAGTTTTGAATTATCGTTGTGCGGCCCCTGGCCCATCAGCGTCTCATGCGGCGAAACTGGCTGTCCGTAATATGCCCTGGTGGAATCGTCATCCGGTTTCACGGAAGCTCCGCTCAAATCAATACCCGCAAACAATCCCTTAGTGCGCGAATATACCAGGATTTTGTTTTTCAGCTTCCAGTCAGTGCTGGCCTGCGCTTCACGTCCCAGCGGACCGCCCGCGACGCCGGCTTCCGCCCCCAGCTTGAACTGTGAAGACAATAGCTCCTGCATTCCCGCATCGCCCAGGAATACCATGACGAGATCCACGGACTCCACGCCGATTTGCGCTCCCCAGGTTCCACCGGTGATCGCAAAGAACGCCGGCTGGCTCCAGCCTCTTCCTGTGCGGCATGTAGCAACGCCGCGTCCGTGATTTGCGCCAATAACGAATCCGCCTTTTACCATGTCCGGAACCACGGCTATGCATTTGGCGTCGGACAAAACGTCCTGCGGGATAGCGCTATCGGGAGCGTTCATGAGCTGTTTCAGATCGTCTCCGGCATTGCGCAGGCGTTCGATAATCTGGGCTTGTTCGCCGTAAACCGTTTTACCACTGGCAGTAGTTGCTACGTGATGCTGCGAACATCCGCCCATAAAAAGCAGGAGCGGAGCCGCTATAAGTGCTGCAATGAAATGTTTCATCTATGTTCTTCCCCCTTGAGCTTGTTTATTAGGACGTTGATAGGGAATGCCGAAGTTGCATCAAGTAAGGCACTTGCCAGCTTCCTTTCTCAAACCTGTTCAGCTTGCAAGCTGCTGCTTGCGAGCTGCTGGTTGCAAGTTGCTGGTCCAAAGTTGCTGGTGCAAGCTGCTGACGGACTTGGCCGCTCCGGGAGCACGGGGCAACTCAAAGTTCCCAGCAGGAATCCGATGCTCCGAGGTGAATCAATGCGACTGAAGTTCTTATTCGCGATGGTTGTGGGCTTTGCTCTTTCTCTGGGCGCCATCGCACAGCAAACTGACAACGGAATTAAGCAAGACACAAAAGACGCCGCCCACTCCACAGGCAGGGCCGCCAAGAAGACCGGACACAAGATTAAAAAAGGCACTAAGAAGGTGGTCAATAAATCCGCTAATGCCACGCGAAAGGGCGCCGCGAAGGTGGAAGACAAGAGCGCGCCCACTCCAACCCCGCCTCCACAAAAATAAAAACTCTGGGACAAGCGGCCAAGCGCTTATTTCGGTTGACGGCTTGCCGTTATCGGACTTAATATCCGCTTAGCCGCTTCGTCCGTGGATCCTCATGCATAAACTTGCAAAGACTACCGCCCGGAAATCTATTTCCGGCGAAGTCGTTATTCCGGACAAGCTTTATTTTCGCATTGGCGAAGTCAGCCGCCTTTGCGGTCTCCCCAGCTACGTGCTCCGCTTCTGGGAAACCGAGTTCAACCAGCTTAAGCCTTCAAAGAGCGGCACTGGCCAGCGGATGTACCGCAAAATTGACGTGGAGAACGTCCTCCGCATCAAGAAGCTGCTTTACGATCAGGGCTTTACCATTGCCGGAGCGCGCCAGCAGCTGCGGGCGGAAACCAAGCGCAAACAGTCGCCTTTGCCTTTCGCCGTCCCAACCCCGGGCCGGGGAGAGTTAAAGCAAGTCCGGCAAGGGCTTAGAGAGATCCTGGGGATCCTCAGTTCCCGTCATTAGACCGCAAAATGTTGCAGATACATCGTTCTTTGGTTGGGATGAAC
>JBARNL010000626.1:0-3525 GCA_049802955.1 Candidatus Angelobacter sp. | reverse complement strand
AAACGCACGACAAAACCGCGCGGAAATCACGAAAGCACTCTCCCACGGCCAGATTAGACGGCGTGATCTGGTCAAATGGGGCTTGTTCACAAGCGCCGGCCTCATGTTGCCGATCGGTGGTTTAAATCCATTTGTCAGACCTGTGCAGGGCCAAGCTGCACCAACTGCGCCATCGAGAAGCGCAATCCTTGCAACCCAATCTGACAATCAGGGAATCCCTACGGGACTGTCCGCAAGTCCAACGTTTGGCGTAAAGCCGTTTACCCAGCCGATGCCGCGCTTCGACGTCCTGGCGCGCAACGCAGTGTCAACGTTAAATCCTGCGCCGCAGGCACAGTCCAACCAGACGCAGCAACTGCTTGATCCCGGTTTCGGGTTTCCCGCTGGAACCACAGGCCCGATTGAGGGTCGTCCCCCGGGAGCGAACTGGGCGCACCAGCGGTTTGCACAGTTCCCTCCTCAAGTAGCGATTGAGGTCACCACCAAGCCGGTGACCACAAATACTACGTACAATCCGGCTGTAACCTCCGACTTGAATTCTGGAATCAATCCGGCCTCACCCATTCCGGCAAAATTTCATCCCAGCTTCCCAACTCAGAATGCAAACCGGGTATGGACGTTCCAGGGCACGTTTCCTCCCAAGCTGACCCAGGTCCGCTATGGCGAACCGATCCTGTTCCGCCATCACAATGGCTTGACGACTGACATCAGGAATAACGGCGGCTTTGGACGATACACGCTCACCACGCATGAACACAATGCTCATCACGGCGCAGAGAACGATGGCTTTACAGGGGCCTATTTCTGGCCTAATCAGTTCTATGACTATCACTGGCCCTGGGTGCTGGCGGGGTTTACCAGCATTAATACCGGAGCCACTGATCCACGGGCCGGTGCTCCGAGTGACAGTGGCGGCATCAACAAGGTCCCAGGCGATTGGCACGAGACCATGAGCACGCACTGGTTCCATGATCACATGTTCACCTTCACTGACCAGAACGTCTATAAGTGCAACGCCGGCATGAACAACATTTACAGCTCGCTGGATCGCGGCGACGAAACTGTGAACGATGGCGTGAACCTGCGCTTGCCCAGCGGCTCCTCCAATGGCAAAGGCTGGGGCAACCTGGACTTTGACGTCAACCTCATGCTGGCGGACAAGGCGTGGGACGCCAACGGACAGCTCAACATGGACAAAATCGCCTTTGATGGATTTTTGGGCGACCAGATGACTGTCAACTTCGCCTGGAAACCATTCTTTAACGTATATGCGCGCCAGTATCGCTTCCGTATTCTCAACGCCAGCGTGTCACGCTTCTTTGTGCTGGCATTGAGTGATAGCTCTCAGTTTGTTCAGATAGCGAATGACGGCAACTTGCTGCCTGTCACCGTTCCTCTGAAACAGACGGACCAGCTTGGCATCGCAGAGCGGTATGACATTGTGATTGATTTCTCCCGCTACAATCCTGGCCAAACCGTGGACCTGGTCAATTTGCAGGTGCACCAGGACGGCCGTGAACCCTCGAATATCGTAACCGTGGCCCAGGCTCTTGCGGGCACGAGTGACCCCGCAGTGGGCGCAATCCTGCGCTTCAAGGTCCTAGGCCCGCCGCCGCACCCGGATCAAAGCGTAAATTTAACTGCCAATCCACGAACCCCGCTGATTCCGAATCCCACCTTGCCGGCAACCGTGCGGCAGCGCACCTTCGAATTTAACGACAATGGGAGCCAGAACCAGAATGATCCCGTTACCACGTACCTGGGGAACGGTGGGGGCGTCGGTCCCTGGGGCATCGAGACGAATAACAGCGGCGGCAGCAGTGGCGTCGTCACCGCCAGCGATACAGGCGGATCACTCCAAGCGGACTATGGCCGAATCAGCTCCCAACCAGGATTTGGCACGGCTGAAGTCTGGACCCTGCAAGGCGGCTCTGGGTGGGACCATCCCATCCACATCCACTTTGAAGAAGGTCAGATCCTCAACCGCAACGGCGTAGCGCCATCACCGGCGGAGAGTGGCCGCAAGGACGTTTACCGTCTGCGAGACAACGGCTCGGTAACCCTCAAAATGCAATTCCGGGATTGGGGCGGCATGTTCATGGAGCACTGCCACAACACCATGCATGAAGACAATGCCATGCTGTTGCGATGGGACCTGGACAGCGGAAAGCCGTTCCTGAGCCCGCTGCCGACACCTATTTCAAAACCGACTGGCGTCACTTTCGAGACACCAGACGAAATTCTTCCCAACGCATGATAGAACTCGCGCCGCGCGCCAGAAATGGCGCGCGCCGCGACCGAAATTTCGAATCGGAATACAGGGCCAAAGGAGCACAGCATGTCGTCAAAAAATTGGAAGAATGCAGCTTTCATTTCGCTCATTCCTATTGCACTCTTTGCATTTGTGATCGCAGCCAAAGCTGTGGCTGCCAATGGAGGAGACGAGTCAAGCCACTTCCCCAACGTCGAACTCGTCACTCAGGACGGGAAAAAGGTCCATTTCTATGACGATCTGATTAAAGGCAAGATCGTCGCCATCGATCTCATTTACACCACCTGCCGCTACTCATGTCCTCTGGAAACGGCGCGCCTGGCGCAGGTGCAGAAGAAGCTGGGTGATCGAGTAGGCAAAGATATCTTTTTTTATTCCATCAGCATTGATCCGGACCACGATACCCCAGAAGTATTGAGGGCCTATATGCAACAATTTCATGTGGGACCGGGCTGGACCTTTCTCACGGGCAAGAAAGAAGACATTATTTTTCTGGGCAAAAGGCTGGGACTATATACCACCCCTTCCGTCAACGCAGATGGCCATATTGCCCATCTCTTGATCGGCAATGAGGCAATCGGTCAATGGGTACGTAGTTCCGCCCTGGACAATCCCAGTTTTCAAGCCAGGATGATTGGTAATTTTCTCGATGAAAATTTCAAGCACGATAACCCAGCCCAGCAGGTGGGTTCCACTGATGGAAGCCCGCTGCAAAACTTCGATAAAGGCAAATATTTGTTCGGACGGGATTGTATCGCGTGCCATAGCATCGGACATGGAGACAAGATCGGGCCAGACCTGCTGGGCGTAAATCACGTTCGCACCCAGCAATGGCTGACGCAAATCATTCAGCACCCTGACCAGTTGCTCGACGGAAAGGACCCAATTGCAACGGCGCTCCTGAAAAAATACAGCGTGCGGATGCCCAACATCTACGTGGGTGACGTGGATACCGGCTATATCATCCGCTACATTGAGGAGCAGACCGCGGCGCAAGAGAAACAGGCAAACAATGGCAACGCAACGACAGTTGCAAACCAATAGAATTCAATTCCATTCTCGTTTTGGAAATTCTGGGATTGCAGCAATCCGAGAGTTTGCCTTGGAGCACATCTGAATTGAACCAGAAGGTCGCTTTTCCAAAAGGAAAGCGCGGGGCAGTTCCTCGCCCGCTGATCGGTAAAACATTTAGGCGTGGATCAATCGCCTGCCATCGCTGGTTCTCGAACGTCATACAGTGAGAACCATGAGGT
>JBARNL010000625.1:0-4621 GCA_049802955.1 Candidatus Angelobacter sp. | reverse complement strand
GTTCGCCTTCCAGCTTTGTCAGGTCTTTAGTCAAGCGCTCACGCTCAGCGGCGACGTCAACTTTTTGCTCGTACACCAACGCGACTTCGAATTTAGGCGTGCTGCGCGCGCCGGGCACCTGCGTTAGTGATTCACTCACAAACTCAATGCCATCGACGCTGGCCAGCCGCTCAACCATGCCGCGATTTTCAGAGATCAGCGTTTCCATATAGGTAGCGGCGTGGATCCTTACCGGAGTCTTTACCTTGGGCTCCACTTTCATTTCCGCGCGCATGTTGCGGACTTTTTCAATCAGGTCCTGAAGCACCAACATCTGCTCTTCTGCCTGATCGTTGAGCAAGTTCTCGTCCAGTTCAGGATACTGCGCCAGAGCAATCGACTTGGCGGGCGGCTTGCCTTCATACATCGCATGCCAAACTTCTTCCGTAATGAACGGCATGAAGGGAGAAAGCAGGCGCAACGATCCTTCAAAAAGATCGCCCAGCAGAGTTATCGCGCCACGGGCTTCTTCAGGAGCGCCGGAAAGGGCCGGTTTGATGATTTCCAGATACCAGTCACAGAACTCGCCCCAAAAAAACTTGTAGATAGTGTTCGCGGCCTCGTCAAACCGATAGTCGGCAAGACTCTGGTTCACCTCGCCGGCAACGCGGTGGAAGCGTGAATAAATCCAGCGGTTCTCCAGCTTGGCGAGCTGCTCCGGTTTTGCGCCACCGGTCAGGCTGGCTCCTGAGACGCGATCCAGGTTCATGAACATGAAGCGCGCGGCGTTCCAAATCTTGTTGGCGAAAGCGCGATAGCCATCGGTACGGCTCTCAGAAAAAGCAATGTCCGTGCCGGGCGAAGCCATGGACGCCAGAGTGAAACGCACCGCGTCAGTCCCGTATTTCTCCGTGACCTCAATGGGATCGATGACGTTCCCCTTTGTCTTGGACATCTTTTGCCGGTCGGCATCGCGCACCAGCGCATGGATGTAAACGTTCTTGAACGGCACACTGCCCTGGGGATGATCGGCCATGAAGTGGCAGCCCAGCATAATCATGCGCGCCACCCAGAAAAACAGGATGTCAAAGCCGGTAATCAGAAGCGTGGTGGGATAAAAAACGTCCAGGTCGCGCGTCTTTTCCGGCCAGCCAAAAACCGTAAAAGGCAGCAGGCCGGAAGAGAACCATGTGTCCAGCACATCATTATCCTGGGTGAGTTTGGTGCTGCCGCATTTCTCGCAGGCTGCGGGCGCTGTCCGCGCAACGGTAATGTGCGAGCACCCCTGGCAATGCCAAGCTGGAATGCGGTGTCCCCACCAGAGCTGGCGGGAGATGCACCAGTCATGAATATTGCGCATCCACTCGAAATAAGTCTTGGCGTAATTCTCTGGCGTGAATTTAATTTCGCCTTTTTCTACAGCTTGAATCGCGCGATCGGCCAGCGGCTGAATCTTGATGAACCACTGCGTGGAAAGTCGGGGCTCAACGATGGTCTTGCAGCGGTCACACTTGCCGATGGCCAGCGTGTGGTCCTTGATGCCTGCAAGCAAGCCAAGCTCTTCCAGGTCGCGCAGGATTTTCTCGCGCGCCTCATAACGGTCCAGCCCTTTATACGCGCCGCCATTCTCATTGATGCGCGCCTGGTCGTCCATTACGTTGATCTGCGGCAGGTTGTGGCGCAGGCCAATGGCAAAATCGTTGGGATCGTGCGCCGGTGTGACTTTTACCGCGCCACTGCCAAACTGCGGATCAGCAAAATCATCCGCGATGATAGGAATTTCGCGATTCATTAGCGGCAGACGCAGCTTTTTGCCGACAAGTTTTTTATAACGCTCGTCTTTTGGATTCACCGCTACCGCCGTATCGCCCAACATGGTTTCCGGCCGCGTAGTGGCGATCGTCACAAACTGCTTAGGATCGTCGGCGAGCGGATAGCGAAACTCATACAGCTTGCCGGCAAAATCCTCATGCACAACTTCTAGATCGGAGATGGCTGTCATGCAGCGTGGGCACCAATTGACGATGTACTTGCCGCGATAAATCAGTCCTTGCTCATGCAGGCGGACAAAGCACTCAATCACCGCGCGAGAAAGGTTCTCGTCCATAGTGAAGTACTCGCGGTCCCAGTCCACGGATGCGCCGAGCCGCTTCATCTGCGCCTGGATAGCGCCGCCATAAAGCTTCTTCCATTCCCACACGCGTTGCAGAAACGCTTCGCGGCCCAGTCCTTGGCGGCTCTTGCCTTCAGTGGCAAGCTGGCGCTCAACCATCATCTGCGTGGCGATGCCCGCGTGATCAGTGCCCGGGAGCCAGAGCGACGTAAAGCCGCGCATGCGCTGCCAGCGGGTGATGATGTCCATCTCCGTCTGGTTAAGCATGTGTCCCATGTGCAGGCGGCCTGTCACGTTGGGCGGCGGCAATAGCATCGTGAAAATTGGTTTGGCAGCTTCCGGCGAGCCGGGCTCCGGCGTCTTCACGGAAAAGAGCTTTTCCGCGACCCAGTATTCCGCCCAGCGCACCTCAATAGCGCTGGGATCATAAGTTTTTGGGAGTTCGTGGGACATGTGCGCCGTAAGGAGCTAATCTTCGATATTACAGGCGCAGTGCGAATGTGAGCAACCGCTGGCGAATTGCAGCGATATATATTGCTCATCGACAGAAGACATCCGACGTAAAAAAAGAAAAACGCGCAACCAGCAAGCCTTTTCCAAATTGCTGATCGCGCGAATTCAAATTACCTTACCGTTCGCAGTGCAGCTTGCCATCGTCATTGATGATGTCACTTTTGCATTTCTGGAAGTCATTCAGCTTGGCATCACGTGCGCCGCCATCTCTGGTCTGGCAGTGTGCCTTCAGGTCGTCCCCATCGATGCGAATGCTGTCGCATGACTGCGTATAGGAACCGGCCGGCCAGTTTCCCTGGTAATTCCCAGGATAACCTACTCGTCCCACGGCAGCTACGCACTTCAGGTTGCCATTGTCATTGACGATCTGTCCCTTGCATTTACGGTAATCGTCGAGCTTGGTGTTATTCCAGTCGCCGTTTACGGTCTTGCAGCGCGCTTCAAGATCATCGCCATGGCTCTTGATGTCCTTGCAGTTCTGCGTGTAAGGCCCGTTGAATCCGCCGACAGGAGAGCCATAACCACCCTGATAAGCCCCCACAGGAGCGCCCGGCGCGCCATAAACGCCCGTGATGCAGCGCAGCTTGCCGTTATCATTCACAATTTCGCCGCGGCATTTGTTGTAGTCATCCAGCTTGGTGCTTTTCCAGTCACCGTTTGCGGTTGGGCAGCGGGCTTCAAGATCGTCGCCGCTTGCATGCACGTCCTGGCAGGACTGCGTGTAAGAACCGCCGGGAAGGCCCGCCGCAACGCCGCCGCTTCTGCTGCACCGCAAAGCGCCGTCGTCGTTAATAATGTCGCTACGGCAGCTTTGCACATCACGCAGTTGAGCGCTTTGCCAGCGTCCGCTGGAATCCTGGCAATTCGCCACCAGGACGCCATCGTGAAAATCAATGTTCCTGCAGGTTTGTTGATACGATCCTGGCGGAGTCGACTGTGCTTGGGAAGAAATCCCAAGCCCCACAATGAATATCAAGGAAATCGCCGAACACCTCAAAATGCCGCGCATATCTTTCTCCCTTCACCTCGCCGGTATTCCCCTATCGAATATCTGGTCTGTGAAGTTAGATTCCATGCCGCGATGCGCCGTTGTGGCAAGAATTGCGCTCGAGTTGCTGAGTTCAGGCAACCCTAAAGCTTGAGCACTGATTGAAAAGAAAAGCAGACTAGCACTGCTTCAGGAACATAGATTCAGGAGCTTATTTTTTGGACCGCAGCTCGCGCATGATTTCTTCCACCAACTCCGGCTTTAGGCGCTCCATTACTCGATGCACGGCCTGGGCAATGTTATGGTGGTCGGCTCCAGTTTCCGTTGCTGCTGCAACAGCCGCAGCTTCCACGCCCGCGGTAACAACCTCAGGGACCTCAGGCGGCACGGCTTCATGCGATGAAGCAGAAATTGGATCGATGCTCTCCGGAACGCCCGCTGTGCTTTCAACAAATGCCGCTGAAGTCATCTCCACCGGCTCTGTAATGCGCACCGGCGGGCGATATTCGAATGACGGCACTGCTTCTTCCACCGGCGCGGCCTCGGCTACCGGGGCCGCATAGGCTGGCGGTTCAGGCTGAATTTCGACCGGCGCCGCGACCGGACTTTCATGGACCTCGATCGGTGCTGTGGCGTGGCTGTAAGCGGCCATTGCGGCTGCTACACGCGCTTCGAAATCAGCATCGCTGACTTCACCTGTCGCGCTGATCGGAAACTCGTTAGCCGCAGGCGCAACTTCCATTCCAGTCGCTGAAGGCGCTTCCTGGGCCGCCGCGACTGAACTAGAGGCAGACGAAGCCGCGTGTTCTTCTGCAACACGTTTCCGTACCGCGTCCGGCTCCGCCTCAAATGTTGACAGCAGCCCCGGCTCAACCCGGTCAGCCACTGTAGCACGCGTTGTTTCGTCAGCCGTTTCCTGCAGCTCCGGTTCGCGTGGGATCTCTATTTCGCCCGTAGGCGGCGCTGCCGTAGGCATCACTTCATAAGAAGCCGTGTTTGCTTCCGGTTCCTTGTAGACAGGTATAAAT
>JBARNL010000624.1:0-4139 GCA_049802955.1 Candidatus Angelobacter sp. | reverse complement strand
CACTATTACAGCAAGTTGCCGGAAGAACAAAAAAGAAGGGGTGTATATAGCTTTGCAGCGTATCCACCAAACGATGATTCGTATCTTGTGACGCGTTTGTGGAGCAAGCATATGAAACCACCCAATGGCTCACAACCGCGAGCTCCGAAAAATGATGCCAAAAGCTTATATGTGCCGCCGGCTGGCAGCGACCCCAAGGAGATAATCAAAGCGCTCAATGACTTTGAAGCGAACGCGCTCCCGCTTAGCCCGGATATCCCTGTCGATATGGACCAAGTCGCTGTTGTTCAGTTCAGCCGATCTGTTAGGCGAACGAAGGGAAAGTGGATACGAGTTCCAGAGGAGGACGAAACATAAAGGTATTCAAGTGGTTGGCGGGCACCTCAGCGCCATGCTGCCGAGCGCCACATTCCTTGGGTCATGCTTTTCAGTACCCACGGTGGGCGGGGTTACTCGTCACTTATTTCCGGCGCCCGTTTCCACGGCTGACTGAACATAATGCTGGAGATACCGTTGATGATTTCTTTGGTTTCGCCGGCACTCGCTAGACGTATCCCTGAGCCATCGATTTGGCAGATCACGGCAACGGGCTTTGACAGCTTGCTTTGTGAGCCAAGGTCAACTCGGAAAGCATAGCCGTAAAAGCTAACAATTGCCGACTGGGGGTCCTGATCTGGCGAAAAGACCACATAGTGGGGTTCATTTGAAGTCGTGATTGTCAATGGCGTTGGTCCCTCGAAAACCGGCTCGTCAGTGGAATCTTGTAAACCCAAGATATAGCGCCGCAAGTACGCGTCATGATCACTCTCAAGTGATCCGTTCGTAACTGTCGCGAAAAAACCGTAGGCTACTTTTGCCGCAACCCTCCGAATAGCCTGAGGGTTGAACTTCAGAGCCATCAGGTGAGGCGTTCCGCCCTTGATCTCCCCTCCCTTTGTGCTCCACACCTCCGGAACAGCATAATCGCTGGTCGCCACCTGCATGAACACATGCATAAAACGCGCAATCTCTTCTGGATTTCGTCCACGGAGAAGTAAACGATCGCCAGGAAGCAACACGATGCGTGGCCAGAAACCTTTGTCCTCTGATATCGACGGATCAAGGTCGCAGCTAACATTAATCTCAAATAGGAATCGATCTGGCCCTGGTGTGTTCTTGAGCCCTCTGCGGAAGACATCCAGGAGCCGACGTGCGCCTTCAGTAGTTCCTCGAACACGTCCTTCTAGCGGCTCGCTCGGTACCACTTTGATTTCGAAATATGGGAGCAATGATGCGCGCTCACCCGCGGAGAAAAGTGTCTCTCCGTAGCCTCCCTCGGGGTGCTTCACCATGAAGTATTCGGGTTTTAAGTGCCCGCTCGTCGGCCGCTCCGGGTGACGGGGGGCGACAGGTGCAGTCAATGCGTGGATTGCAAGCGACTTGCGCGCAACTTCGTGTTCAGCTTTAGATAAGAGGTTCTGACAATTTACACAGGACTTTACAGTACAGTCGGCTGTTCCTCCTAGGGAGTAAGGAATGATGTGGTCATCTGTAAGGATGTTGGCCTCGGCATGGCACCAAAAGCAGATCATGATTTCGAGATATTGAAACAATCCTATGCTAGAACTTGGTTGCGCGGGCAGGATTTGCACCTGCGTTTAGAGGTTATGAGCCTCTCGTATTGTCCTACGCTACTACCGCGCCAGAAATCCTCGTAACGCAAAAACAAATGGTCCGGGTGGCAGGAGTTGAACCTGCGTGGACATGCTCCCAAGGCATGTGGGTGGCCGCTACCCTACACCCGGATTGTTGGAGAGGGCCTTTCAGCCCTCTCCCGTTTACCCCTTTACGCAGACAACCTGGCGCAACGTGTGTACCACGTCCACCAGGTCGCGCTGCGCTTCCATCACGGCGTCGATGGACTTGTACGCCATCGGCGTTTCGTCGATGACATCCGCATCCTTACGGCACTCGACGCCGGCTGTTGCCTTCGCATGATCGTCCAAAGTGAAGCGGCGCTTCGCCTCCGCACGCGACATGGCGCGTCCGGCTCCATGGCTACAGCTCATGAAGCTTTCCGGATTGCCCTTGCCGCGCACGATGTACGAGCGCGCGCCCATGCTGCCGGGAATGATTCCCATGTCCCCCTCACGCGCACGAACTGCGCCCTTGCGCGTGATGAGCACGTTCTCGCCGTAGTGGTGCTCCCAGGTCACGTAGTTGTGATGGCAGCTCACGACTTCCACATTGGCTTCAAACGCCGGGACTTCTCCAGATCCCTGCACGGCCACGATCATGTTGCGCATCATCAGATCGCGGTTGGCCAGCGCATAGTCCTGCGCCCAGTGCACTGCGCGGACGTAGTCTTCGAAGTGCTCTGTGCCCTGCGGCAGGTACGCGAGATCCTTGTCCGGCAGGTTGATCATCCATTGGCGCATGTCATTCTTCGCCAGCTCGATGAAAAACGTTCCGAAGCGATTGCCCACTCCACGCGATCCCGAGTGCAGCAGGAACCAAACGTTCTCGTTCTCATCGAGACAGACCTCGATGAAGTGGTTGCCGGTGCCCAGCGTCCCCAGGTGATTAATGCGCTGCACATGGTTCAGCTTGGGATACTTGTCGATGATCGCCTTGTACGCTGGCTCCATCGTCGCCCACACGTCCAGATGATGCGCCGGCGCCTCCGACCACGCGCCACGGTCGTTCTTACCGCCGTTGTCGGTTCGCCCGTGCGGCACTGCCTTTTCAATGGCGGTGCGGATCCCGTGCAGATTGTCCGGCAGCTGGTTGGCATGAAGAGAAGTCTTCACCGCCATCATGCCGCAGCCAATGTCCACGCCAACAGCCGCGGGAATGATCGCGCCACGCGTCGGAATCACGCTGCCCACAGTAGCGCCGATACCCCAATGCACGTCGGGCATCGCCGCCACCCACCTGTAGATGAAGGGCAGCTGCGCAACGTTCAGAAGCTGCTGACGTGCAGCATCTTCGAGAGGAACGCCCTTAGTCCAGGCCTTAATGGGAACTCCATTGTCCGGCTTGATTACGTTGTATGTTGTGTTTGTCATCGTCTCTTCCTTGTTACGGTCTACTAACCTTGTGACCAATTCTGGTCGGGGAGGGGAGATTCGAACTCCCGATCTCGTGCGCCCGAGGCACGCGCCTTCAACCAAGCTAGGCCACTCCCCGAATCTTTGGTGGCTCGTCACGGAATTGAACCGTGTCCACCGGCTTTTCAGACCAGCACTCTACCGTCGAGTTCACGAGCCAAATCTGGTGGACGGTGCGAGACTCGAACTCGCATCTCACGGGTGCAGGCCGTGGATAATCCCCTTATACGAACCGCCCACTTTGGGGCGAGATGAGAGAATCGAACTCTCGTAACTGGAGCCACAATCCAGCGCCTCAGCCATTCGGCCAATCCCGCCATCAACATCTGGAGCTGGTCGAGTGAATCGAACACTCGTCGGAGAGGTACAAGCTCTCTGCACTGCCACTGTGCTAGACCAGCAAACTCTTGGAGCTGGCACGCAGCCTCGAACTGCGGTCGGGCGCTTACCATGCGCCTGCTCTTCCCGTTGAGCTATACCAGCGGAGCTGGCGCGGCGATTCGAACGCCGATCACGGACTTACGAGGCCCGCGCTCTTCCCACTGAGCTACACCAGCGAAAAACTCTGGAGGTGGCGGGGAGAATTGCACTCCCGATGATCTGCTTTGCAGGCAGACGCCTTTCTGTCTTGGCTACGCCACCTCAAAAACCTGGAGCGGAGTACGGGAATTGCACCCGTGTTTCCGGACTGGCGATCCGGGGTACTGCTCCTGTACGAACTCCGCCTTGGAGCGAGCAGCGAGAGTTGAACTCGCGTCATCGGGTTGGAGGCCCGAGGCACCAGCCGCTATACCATGCTCGCTTCAACAAACTTGGCGGTCGCAACGGGAGTTGAACCCGTCCCTCCTGATAGACAGTCAGGCATCCTGCCGATAGACTCTGCGACCACTTCCTAACTTGGCTGCGAGGGCAGGATTCGAACCTGCATGAACCGGGTCAGAGCCGGTGATCCTATCCAGTTGAATGACCTCGCAACGTTTATTTAAGGGCGCCGCGGTAAACCGCTTCGCCCTCGCGAAAGTTCGCGCACGACAGCGCTCACCCGTGGCG
>JBARNL010000623.1:0-4259 GCA_049802955.1 Candidatus Angelobacter sp. | reverse complement strand
CAACCGGCTGCCTTATAAATTTGAAGCGGGCACGCCAAACATTGCCGATACTATCGGCCTGGGTGCTGCCTTTGAATACCTGAACAAACTGGGGCTGGACCAGATTGAGCAGCATGAAGCGGACCTGCTTGCGTACGCGACAGAATCCGTCGAGGCAATCCCAGGCGTGCGGCTGGTCGGCACAGCGAAAGAAAAAGCCGGCGTACTGTCATTTGTGATGGAAGATATTCATCCTCACGACATCGGAACCATCCTTGACACGGAAGGAATCGCGGTCCGCACCGGTCATCACTGCGCCCAGCCGGTGATGCAAAGGTTCGGGATTCCTGCCACGGCCCGCGCATCTTTTGGACTTTACAATACGCGCGAAGAGGTTGACGCGCTGGTCAAAGGAATCCGCAAGGTGCAAGAGGTATTGGGATAATGTCTGACGTCCGCGAATTGCGCGACCTTTACCAGGAAGTGATTCTTGAGCACAGCAAGAAGCCCAAGAACTTTCGCGCGATTGATAGCGCCAACCACAAAGCGGAAGGATTTAATCCGCTGTGTGGCGACCATTTCACAATTTATGTTGACGTAAAAGATGGCTCGATCAGCGACATTGGGTTTCAGGGTAGCGGCTGCGCCATCTCCAAAGCCTCGGCTTCCATGATGACGCAGATGCTCAAAGGCAAGACAGAAACCGAAGCCGAAGGCATTTTCACGAAATTCCACGATCTTGTAACCGGTCATGCCGGCGATGGGCAAGATTTGGGGAAGCTGGCAGTTTTTGCCGGCGTTTCAGAGTTTCCTCTGCGGGTAAAGTGCGCGACGCTGGCCTGGCATGCAATGCGGGCGGCGCTCAAGGGTGACCAGGAAGCTGTTTCAACTGAATAAATCTCATGGCATCCAACGAACAAATCGTGCTGTCGCGTGAGATAGACGCCACGCAGATTCCCAGCGGGATTCCTCATCGTCTTTCTGCCGGAACCAAGGTGCGATTGATGCAAGCCCTTGGCGGCAGTTACACCGTGATGACTGACATCGGATATATGGTCCGGGTGGATGCCAAAGACGCGGACGCGCTTGGGCTCGCGCCAACTTCGGCGGCGGCTGATGGCCCGGAGGAGTTCAGCGAGAAGCTGGTCTGGGACAAGCTACGTACTGTTTATGATCCCGAGATCCCGGTCAACGTTGTTGATCTTGGGCTTATTTACGATTGCAACATCGCGCCAATAGCGGAAGGCAACAAAATTGATATTAAGATGACGATGACCGCCCCCGGCTGCGGCATGGCGGACGTGCTTAAGTCAGATATTCAGCGCAAAATTTTGGATTTGCCCACGGTAAAGGAACTAAACGTTGAAGTGGTGTTTGAGCCGCCGTGGCATCCCGGCAAAATGAGCGAAGCGGCGCGGTTGCAATTGGGCCTTGATCTGGAAAGCTCGCCTTTTCCAATGCATTGAAGTAGCGGGAGAACGTGCTATTTCCCCACTCGCTCCCCCGCTCTCTTTCCCTGCTTGAACCAACTCCATAGCTGGGTCTAACAGAAGTCCAGATGAATTTCGTAAATGCGGTTCTCCCAATTGGAAAAGCGTGCTATTACGAAATCCGGAAAGCGTGGCCGCTACAAAGATGGTGGTTTGCCTGGTCCAGAAAAATATAGCTACGGCGGAAATAGCCTCAACTTTGTCGACATTTCTGTTAGAAACTCTAAAAGTAACAGGCCGGATGTAGCCCGACGGCCTCATTTTTCTCTTCGAGCTAAACTGTTTGTAATCATATATTTGGTGCTACTGTCTGGGGTCAGGCATGGTTCGGTTTAAGCCTCAATTATGCTTAGATTATTGCAGCCCATTAGCGTAGTGCTATAGTCACCGCAGTGGCAGAACTTGGGCGACTGGCATTTCTCCATGAATGCCGCCACGGAAACTTATGCAACGTAAGGGACCAAAAATCGTGCTGCTGTTGATCGTGCTGATGGCCGTTTTCTCGCCCTTTATGCAGCTCGACAGCCTGGACAACTTTCCCGTGGCCACTGGTGACATGGAATCGCACCTGATATCGGTGCTGTTTGAGACGGGAATGTTCTTTGTGTTTGCCGGCATCCTTAAGCTGTTCCCTGGACTTCTTTGCACCAACATCCGGCCATCAGCCGTGATGTTTTCTGGTTTTACCTGTGACGTGGCTCCGCTGCAATCGGCCTTCTCCTGTTTTGCCGTTCCTCTCCGCATTTGATTCTTTCCATTCCCGAAGTGTGTCCGTAACCCAGAGTTTCCTTTCCCAGTGAACTCGGAAACCTGTTTTGGCGCGGGCGCCGATGGGGCTAGAGCATCTAGATTGCTCCTGCCTGAAACGCGTGGATATGAATTTAAAAGACAGGAAATGGAAATGAAATCCTCAGAAGCGTATACATCCGCCGGTTTTGTTGCAGGCCAGCCGGCACTCCTTAATCAAGGCGACATCGATCAGTGTTTCCGCAATGATGGCGCCGAAATTAGCGAAGACGAGTGGCTCGTACAGGGCTGCATCCAGGGCGATTCTAAGGCCTGGGAAGAACTCATAGATAAATACAAACGCCTGATCTACTCGATTCCGATCAAGTATGGCGCGTCACCGGCCGATGCTGCGGACGTGTTTCAATCGGTATGCATTGAAGTAATGAACTGCCTGCCGCAATTGAAGAACGTGCAATCGCTGCGCTCATGGCTGATTACGGTTACCATCCGCCAGTCTTATCGTTGGAAGAAAAAACAATCCAACCATGTTGAACTTGACGGTATGGAGCCGGATGTAGCGGAAGGACTTGCCTCCACGCCGCCGGTAGAGACGCTAGTCCAGCTTCAGGAGGAGCAGATTGTCCGGGATGTGGTGGCCAAACTGGAACCACGGCACCGGGAATTGGTGCAGTTACTTTTCTTTGAACAGCCACCGCTGCCGTATGCCGAAGTGGCGCGTCGCATGGGGCTTGCCACTGGATCCATCGGGTTCATCCGTGGGCGTTGTCTGGAAAAACTGCGCAAGGCGCTGGTGGAATTCGGCTTCAATGGATAGTGAAGTAAATTAAGATGTGCAACAGCCAGGAAGGCTGTTGCGCGCGGTTTTCGATTTACATCGAGCTTAAAAGTTAGGCGGAATTATCTCGCGAGGGTAGCAATACTCGGTTTGTGGCACTGAGCGCTTCTCATCGACGGGGGCCACGATCATGCTGCGTTAAAACGCACTTGCCTTCAAGCCCTGGCGCGTTTTTGTTGGGTTACAAGAAAGATTGCTGACGCAAAACAGATCGTCGGGGTTAGGGAATGCAACGCCGTTTGCTGCGTTCGTCTGGTAAACGCCCAGCACGGCCTTCAATTGAAGCATTTCCTGTTTCAGCCCCAGAGGGACACCATTTCTTTTGGCATCGGCGATTGCCGCTTTTAAATAGGTGATGTCCTGCTCTATTGCTGCTGCCGCTTCCAGCCATTTCTGATCGTCGTCCATGGTACCTTGTCTCCAAACCAGTGAATTAGTTACTCAACGCCATTTCAGCAATTACACAACTCTCTCAAACATTACGGCGATTGGGCTTCCTTCCCGGTAAGGTAAACAAGCCACCTGTTTCCAGCTACTTAAGCCAGGTCATGTTTCAATTTTGATCTTTATGTTGCTGCTTATAAGAGTAGAAACCGTCCCGGAAAATATAGATTGTGCAAGTTTTGGGCCAGTAACTAATTAGATCGCTCATTAGCGAGAAAATTGCAGGATTCTTGGGAGCAAGTTCCACTTTGAGCCTGCTCCGGAATTTTGCATCGATTCAACGCGCGGTTAAGCGGGGACGAAATCAATGTAACCGCGCTGAGGATCGGCGCTGATCAATTTGACGCGCAGCTTATCTCCCACATCCACGCCTTGCCCGCGGACGAGCAGGCCTTCCACATGGGGTTGGAGCACCCGAACAAATGTCCCCTTGGGCGTGGCGCCGGTCACGATAGCGTCAAATATCTGGCCAATGCGGCTGCTCATGCTTACGGCGGCGATCCGCTTGGACATTCCACGCTCAACTTTTCTCGCCGCATCTTCTTTTACGGTGCAGTTGGTTGCGATTGCGGAAAGCTCATCATCGGCATTCGGACTTTTCTGCCGGCCGAGCACGGACTTGATGAGCCTCTGGGTGACGATATCCGCATAACGGCGGTTGGGAGCGGTGGAGTGCGTATAATCCTGCACGGCCAGGCCAAAATGTCCGGGTGAAGGCTGCCCCGGCCGTTCCAGAACGTATTCGCCCGGGCCCATCAGCT
>JBARNL010000622.1:0-1777 GCA_049802955.1 Candidatus Angelobacter sp. | reverse complement strand
GTATAAGGATTCTCGCTCTCACCGCGATCAAACGGCGCAAGCATGTCGCGCTCAGCTTCAGCGATCTGCTGATCGTCACTGGTAGCGGCGGGAGCTTTGTCGGCATATGCGGCTGCGCTAAGCCCAGCGCGCCGGCCAAAAACAAGCAAGTCAGACAGAGAGTTTCCGCCCAGTCGATTTGCGCCATGAAGGCCGGCTGCTGCTTCACCGGCTGCAAAAAGGCCGGGCAATGAAGATGCCGCTGTTTCAGCTTCTACCTTGATTCCTCCCATCATGTAATGGCAGGTTGGACCGACCTCCATTGGGCCTTTGGTGATATCCACGTCCGCTAGTTCCTTGAACTGGTGATACATGCTGGGCAGTTTCTGCTTCACGTATTCAGCGGGTTTATGAGAAATGTCCAGGTAAGCTCCGCCGTGCTCGCTGCCGCGCCCCTCGCGGACTTCTGTATAGATGGAGCGTGCGACCACGTCGCGGGTAGATAATTCCATGCGCTTGGGATCGTACTTTTCCATGAAGCGCTGGCCTTCTTTGTTGCGAAGAATGCCGCCTTCGCCACGCACGGCTTCCGTTACCAGAATGCCCTGCACGCCCGGAGGCCACACCATCCCCGTGGGATGGAACTGGACGAATTCCATATCCAGCAGCTCAGCGCCTGCGTCATAGGCCAGCGCCATGCCGTCGCCGGTGTACTCCCAGGAGTTTGATGTAATGCGATAGGCCTTGCCAATGCCGCCGGTAGCCATTACGACGGCCTTCGCTTTCAGAACCACGAAGCGCCCCTGCTCACGCCAGTAGCCGAACGCGCCAACAACGCGCTTGCCGTCTGTAAGGAGACGGATGATGGTGCATTCCATGAACACGTCAAAGCCCATTTGCACACCACGGTCTTGCAGCGTGCGGATCATCTCCAGGCCGGTACGATCGCCAACATGGCAGAGGCGTTTGAAGGTATGGCCACCGAAGGCGCGCTGCAGAATGTCTCCATCGGACGTGCGGTCAAAAAGTGCGCCCCACTGCTCCAGCTCGCGGACGCGCTCGGGCGCTTCCTGGGCATGGAGCTGGGCCATGCGCCAGTTGTTTATCAGCTTGCCGCCCCGCATAGTGTCACGAAAATGTGTGCGCCAGCTATCGGCCTTATCCACGTTAGCCATAGCCGCAGCGATGCCGCCTTCCGCCATAACGGTATGCGCCTTGCCTAGCAGAGACTTGGACACCACGGCTACGCGCGCGCCTGCGGCCAGGCCTTCAATCGCTGCGCGGAGCCCTGCGCCGCCCGCGCCAATGATCAGGACGTCATGCTCATGGGTTTCATACTTCGTCTGGTTCGTCACAATATTCTAAAGTCCTTGATCATGCCGCTGGCCACCATGCGGACATAGAAGTCGGCGAATCCCACTGAAATCAAACTGCACCAGGCAAACAGCATATGGCGCTGATTGAGGAAGCTGGCTTTCTTCCAGGCTCCGTGCCGTCCGCGATTGGTTACGGTACAGGAAAAGCAATCCAGCTTGCCGCCGATCAGGTGCCGCAGCGAGTGGCAGGAGAGCAGATAAAGCGTCAGCAGGATGATATTGACTAGCAACACCAGTGTTCCAACGCCGATGCCAAAGTGGAGCTTTTGATCGGCGCCCGGGAACCAGAAAGCGCGGATAGCGTCATACCAGAGAAAGCACAGGAAGACGATGGCGCCGTAAAGAAAATAGCGATGAATGTTCTGCAAGATAAAGGGGAAGCTGGTCTCGCCGCGGTAATTGCGGTGCGGACTCTCACTCAC
>JBARNL010000621.1:0-7818 GCA_049802955.1 Candidatus Angelobacter sp. | reverse complement strand
CACTATTGCAGGTGGATACGCCAATTTCGCGCGTGAGAGTTGAGCGCCTCAATAAAAGTTCTGCCGTTCTATCGCGGTGCGAGGAAGCAGACCAGAGCGCTTACGAGCCAATATTTCACCAGGCGTCGGAGATCATGGCGGAATACCGCGCGGCGCTGGGATTGCGGACGGCCTTCCGGTCTGATATTGCATGGCTTAATGCCGACGCGAAAGCGACTGCACCGGCCCCCAGGCGAAAGACGGCTGCCACAAAGCACTGAGACTAAATTGAAGGTCATGAATCTAATGGATGCCATGGAAAATTCCGTTCGCGATACAGTGGTGCTCGGCACCGGTTGCTCCGGCTTGACCGCCGCGATCTACGCGGCCCGCGCCAACCTGGGCCCACTGGTGATTGAAGGCCACGAACCCGGCGGCCAGCTCTCTCTCACTACGCTGGTGGAAAATTTTCCCGGATTCCCTGAAGGCATCCAAGGGCCGGAGCTGATTGAGAACATGCGTAAGCAGGCGGCGCGCTTTGGCGCCGAATACATGCGCGGGCATCTGGTGAAAGCTTACTTGAACGAACGGCCTTTTAAGCTCGATTTTGGCGGCGGTAAAATCGTGGCCACGCGCACACTGATCATCGCCAGCGGAGCCTCTGCGCGCTGGCTTGGACTGCCAAATGAGCACAAGCTGATCGGCCACGGTGTTTCTTCATGCGCCACCTGCGATGGGTTTTTTTTCAAAGGCAAGCCTATTACTGTGATCGGCGGGGGCGATTCCGCGATGGAAGAAGCTTTGTTCCTCAGCCGCTTTGCCACTAAGGTAACGATCATCCATCGGCGAGAGCACTTCCGCGCGTCCAAGATCATGCTGGACCGCGCCCGCAAGCACGAGAAAATTGAGTTCCTTACTGACACAATGGTGGAAGACGTGCTCGATCCCAGCCTGAAAGAAGTAGTCGCGCTCAAGCTGAAAAATCTGAAGACCGGCAAAGCCTGGGACTTCCCCACCAGCGCCATGTTTTTGGGCATCGGCCATGAGCCGAACGCTAAAATGTTCACCGGCCAGCTCGACATGGATGATGATGGCTATCTCAAGACCCGCGACTTTGTAATGACGCGCGTCCCCGGCGTTTTTGTCTGCGGTGACGTGCAGGACCGCCGCTATCGGCAGGCGATTACCGCCGCAGGATCTGGCTGCGCCGCAGCCATGGAAGCGGAGAAGTTCTTGGAAGAACACGGAAGGTGAGCAGATTGATGATTTGCGAATTATGAATTGCGATTTGTGATTGCGGTTCCCGCCCCCAGATCAAAATCACAAATCGCCAGTCGCAAATTACAAATCCTAGCCACTTGTGTTACAAAATTAAGTTCCCTTCTATGCCCTCATCTCAAATAATCCAGGAGCGCAGTTGTTAAGGGCCGCGTTTATTTCCTTGTCGGAAAGCAAATCTCTGCGCGCGGCGGCGGAGAAAACCTGGATTGGCCAGCGGCTCTCTCGCCGATTTGTGGCCGGAACCACCATTGAAGACGCGCTTGCGGCCACGCAGGCCATGAATAAGCTTGGCCTGGGCGTGAGCGTGGATAATCTGGGCGAGAACGTGAGCAACGCCGACGAAGCCCGGCACAGCGCGCAGCTTTACTACCAAATGCTGGACCAGATGAGCTCGCTGGGGCTGAACGCCAACGTAAGCCTGAAGCTGACGCACATGGGCCTGGATGTGGACGAGGCAATGGCGTATGAAATTGCGTCCGGCGTGGTGCAGCACGCGACACGGATCAATAACTTTGTCCGCATTGACATGGAAGGCTCGGCCTATACGCAGCGGACGCTGGATTTTGTCCATCGGCTACACAGCCTGCCGGAAAATGCCGGGCATGTGGGCGCGGTAATTCAGTCTTACCTTTTCCGCAGTGAAAAAGACGTTGAAGAGCTGCTGGCGCACCGGATAAGGATTCGCTTGTGCAAAGGCGCATACAAAGAACCGCCTGAAGTCGCATTCCCGAAGAAGGCCGACGTTGACGCGAATTACATCAAGTTGATGAAGATGCTGCTGAAAAGCGGCGTGTATCACGGGATCGCCACGCACGATGAGAACATGGTCGGGGCGACCATTGAGTTCGCGCGGAAAGAAAAGATCGCAGCTTCGACCTTTGAATTTCAGATGCTGTATGGAGTTCGTCGCGACTTGCAGCAGAAACTGGTAAAAGAAGGCTGGCGCTGCCGCGTTTATATTCCATTCGGGACCGAGTGGTATCCTTACCTGATGCGGCGGCTGGCCGAGCGTCCGGCGAACGCCATTTTTATTCTTAAAAACTTGTTCAGGTAATAATTTCACCGCAGACTTGTGCAAATGAGCGTGGCTTCGCGGAAGTCCTGAGCTGCAAATGGCGACCGGCAGCTTCCTCCGCCACCGCCCTCGATATCGAAATGAGCAGCGTTTGACAACTCTCTATCTGCGTAAGCTACACTAGGTGATTCGCCCCAGAAGTTCGTTCGCTCAGACCGTTTTCAAGACGCAGCCTAGTGAATAGCCCCATGACAAACCGGGTTTCATACACGCTTGAGTCAACACTGGAAAGCGTCAATCAGGTTGAACAAAAGGCTTCAGAGGTTGCCGCTGGCGCTGGGTTGGGTGAAGACGAGCAATATCAGGTGGCCATGGCGGTGCGGGAGGCGGCAGTAAACGCCGTGCTGCATGGCAATGCCTATGATCCGGGAAAAAGGTTTGTGGTGGCGTATGAAACTACCGGCGAATCGCTGGTGATTACCATCACCGATCAAGGCAAGGGGCTGGATCCGGAATCGCTGCCCGATCCGCTGGCGCCGGAAAACCTGATGAAAGGCTCAGGGCGCGGAATTTTTTTGATTCGCGCATTTATGGACGAAGTAAAGATCCGGAACAAGAATCCCGGAACGGAAGTAACACTTATCAAGCATACCGGCCGCAACGCGGCGAATGCCAAGGAGGAGGAAGCACAGTGAGCATGAAAGCAACCAATCGGCAAGTCGACGGCGTCGCTATTGTGGATATGAGCGGCCGCATCACATTGGGTGAGGGCAGCGTGGTATTGCGAGACACCATCCGCGATCTGATCGGCAAAGGAAGCAAAAAAATCCTGCTTAACCTGGGCGACGTGACATACATAGACAGCTCCGGCATCGGCGAACTGGTGAGCGCGTTTACCGCTGTGCGCCGTGAAGGCGGCGAGCTGAAGCTGCTCAACCTCACAAAGAAAGTCCACGACTTGCTGCAGATCACCAAGCTCTACACCGTCTTCGATATCAAGGACGATGAGGCGACGGCAATTAAATCTTTCGGCAAATAATTTTGCTTTGCTGCAGGCGGGCTTACGCTCGCCTGCATTTATCTCTGGCCTAGTGGAGTGGAGCAGGCATTTATCACTGCGCCTAACTGAGATATTTGCCGGCTTTTAGCGCTGAGGTAAACAAAAGTCCCGAAGCAATTGAATTTTGAACGTAAGGCAAGCTGAATTATGCCAAGAATCTCCCGCATTGACCGTGCCGCGGCTACGCCTGAAGTCGCCGAAGTTTATGACCATTTCATGAAAGTGCGCGGCAACATTCCTAACATGTTCCGCACTGCGGCCCACAGGCCGGAAATCATGCGGACCATGGTGGCGCATTTCCGCGCCGTGATGGAAACCGGCACCGTACCAGTCAAGCTCAAGGAATTGGTGATCGTGCGTACTACGCAGATCAACCGTTGCGAGTATTGACTGGCGTCACACACCGTCTTGGCAAGGCGGCATGGCTGGACAGACGACCAGATCAATGACCTGGCCAACTTCGAGCAGCGTTCTGACTTCACGGAAAAAGAAAAAGCCGCGCTGCGGCTTGCGGAACGCGTGACCCACGACGCCCATACCGTCAGCGATCAGCTCTTTGGCGAGCTGCGCCAGCACTTTGATGAAGGTGAGATTATTGAGCTGCTGGCCGCAATCGGGCTGTTCAACTATTTCAACCGGTTCAATGATGCGTTGCAGATGGAGCCGACGAAGTAAGCAGTTCAACCCCCTTCAGCTGAGCTTCTAACAGAATGTGGAATGCTGTCCCGCCCAATCGCATCGGATTGTGGCGCAGCGCTTGCAAGCGCCAGGATAACTCCGGCAAACAGCAGCGTGTCGGCAAAGTAGTTGATCCCCTCCACTTGGACTCCGATATCCGGTTGAGAGAGCGCCGCGACCAAAACAGGTCCATAGATAAAGAGGACCATCAGCAAAAGCCAACCGCCGACACAGGTTGCCACTGTCCGCGTTTTCCTGTTCAGCAGAATGCTTCCCGCGGTAACAAGAAGAGCTGCGCCAGTCACATAGTCAATGAGCATGCGCCCCGGAACCCATGCCGGCATCTCTTTTTGCAGCGGGACGCCGGGAAGCCCCATGGGATGCAGAAAGTGCTGTATGCCAAAAAATATTGCGGCAAGCGCGATCATTATGCGACCCACCGTGATCAGCGTGGTCCTGGCCTTCCCGCGCCATCCGTCTTTTGCAATGGCCGCAAGTATCCAGCCGGCGCCGCCGAAGCACGACTCGCGGAAGACAATCGTCCAGGTAATTCTGGCGTGCAGGTGGCGCAGCCCACTGGGAAGATACAGCATTGCGACAAACATAAACATCATGGTTCCGACCAGCAGGCCGGACCAGCGCACTCCGATTTTGGTGGCGATGCTCAAAGATGCGGCGATCAAAGCGCAGCCAACAAAATATACCCAAAACATACGCCCTGGCATGTATCGCGGCACAAGGTCTTTGACGAATTCTGGGCCGAAGAGGTGGAGTGTGCCAAAGACCGCCAGCGGGACAGCGAAACACAAATTGCTCAGGGCCACGATCTTGTCCAGGCCGCGAGCCTCGGCGATGTCGCTTTTCGCGGCCCATGCTGCGATCAGGAAAATCGCGATGCCGGCGGAGCACATTGCGACTGCGGTGGGGGAAATATCGAAGAACGCGGCGAGAATGGTCGGGGGCATAGATTCCCGAGTCGGTAAAGCGCTTCAGATTCTACTACGAAACGGGGCCTTGGAAAACGCCATTGGTCCGCGACATTCGAACCGGAGCCACAAGATTTCGTTCCTGAAAAAGGAGCCGTGCCCTATAGCCATATATTTCGACAGTGAATGCGATTCTTGTCTGATTATTGCGTGTACGGAGAAAAGTCAGCGCTTGGCGGTCCCCAGGTCGTCCGAATACCCGGTCTTCAGACGGACCACTGCGCAGTGGGACGCCAGTTGGTGCGGAGTGTCTCCATGATTTCCCCTTGTGGCCAGCCTGTCGGCGAGTCTTCCCACGTCTCCTGCCGCCCGTAGACGGTCAAATCGAGCAAGTGGTAGTTGTTATCCAAAATGGCAGAATTTAGGGAAATCCTGTCTCTGAATTGCGATTGAATGATTGGCAAACAGCGTCAAAGTCGTAAAAAGACTTCTCTCGCCATCTCTGGGTTTGTAAACTGATCGCGGCCATTACCGGGCACCCCGCTGCACACGCACTAGCCCGTTACCGTTGCTTCCTTCCGGACCTGGCGGGATTGGCGGGATTGCGTCGCGCGGGACCCGGCGTTTTCAATTCTAACATCTTTATTTTCGTCCGGCGTTTCCCGGTTACGTTTGGTCATCGGCGCGCGGATTGCTCTTTGCTCCGGCCTCAAATTCAGGGACAATAAGGTAGTGTCCACGCGCAGTCTCAACCTTACAGCAAGCAAGGCCGTTCCCGGTTTGGGCAGCGCTGAGCGATTCTTTCAGTGGTCGCTTTATATCCTTGTAGTCGTCGGCTTCACCGCGCTCATGGGCACCAACAAGCTTGATTCCCCATCACTGATAGTGGTGCTTTCCGCGCTGCTTTTGCGCGGCTACTTTTTGCTCATGCGCAAGACCGTGGCCATCCCAGAGCGCTGGACAACCATTCTTACCCTGATTTATTTCGCCTTTTACGCCGCTGACTATTTTTACTTTTCCCAGAGCTTTATCGATGCCACGGTGCATATGGTCTTATTCAGCATGGTCATCAAGATTTTTTCTGTGCGCCGTGACCGCGATCTCATGTACCTGGCCGTGCTGTCATTCCTTATGCTGCTCGCGGCCGCGGTTCTGACAATCGATACCCTATTTCTTGTTACCTTCTCGTTATTTATTCTGGTGGCCATCGCCACTTTCATCAGCATGGAAATGCGGCGCTCGGAGCAGGAAACATTGGCCACCGGCGTGCCGCCCCATCATGATGGCAAATTTTATGGCTCGCTTGCGGGTATCTCGGGCATTCTTGGAGTGCTTACCCTGGCCGGCGCCGCGCTCATTTTCTTCATCTTGCCGCGCGTGAATACCGGCGGATATCTCCGCAATCTCGGCGTACAAAACTCTCTGGTGGCCGGGTTCAGTCCGGAAGTAAATCTGGGCGGCATTGGCCAGATACAACAATCCACCAACGTGGTAATGCATATTGAGGTGCAATATGGAAAGCTGCCCAGCAATCCGCATTGGCGTGGCATTACCCTGGCAAACTTTGATGGACGGCATTGGTGGAACCCACTGGAAATACCTACCCAGCACGGCCTCAACAATACTCCGCTGGACCTTACCCGCATCAGTAATTTTTCTTTTTATTCTCAAAGGCACTTTGCGCCGCAGTTGCAAACGCTTTCTTATCGCGTGGTGATGGAACCGGTGGGATTGAACCTGTTCTTTCTGGCCCCTGTCCCCCTCAAAATTAATGGCGATTATCGAATTTTGGAGATCAAGTCGGATGGTTCCGTCTTCAATGCTCATGCTCCAGACAATGCCTCTGGCGGGGACGGCGAGAGTGGGCAAACCGTCGGCGTCTACACCGCGGATGCGGATACGCGCGACCCTGAGCCTTTTGTTGTCGATTCAAACTCCACAGACTACCCCGCGCATATCGCTAACCTTTATTTGCAGGTGCCAACGCTTGATCCGCGCGTAGCAAAACTGGCCCGGCAGGTCACAGCCACTTCCACTTCAAACTACATGCGCGCCAAGGATATTGAGCGCTACCTGAAGAATAATTACGGTTATACCCTGCAGTTGCCGGGAATACGCGAGCCTGATCCTCTGGCCCAATTCCTGTTTCAACGCAAAAAAGGCCATTGTGAATATTTTGCTACGGCAATGGCCATGATGCTGCGCACGCTGGGCATACCAACCCGCACTGTGAACGGCTTTCGCGGCGGCGAATACAATGACATCACCAACAGTTATATCGTGCGGGAAAAAGACGCGCATTCCTGGGTGGAAGTTTATTTCCCCGAGTATGGCTGGGTCTCGTTTGACCCTACTCCGGCAGGCAATGTCGACGACCCGCAAAACGGTTGGTCGCGCATGGGCCTATACCTTGACGCAGCCCGCCAGATCTGGCGCGAGTGGATCGTCAACTATGATTTCAGCCATCAGATGAAGTTGCGCTCAGACCTGAGCACAAAAACTGGCAACGTCCAATCCAATTTCCGGATCTGGGCGCAAGACAAGTATCTTGGCACGGTAGAACTGTTCAGCCGTTGGGAGCGACGACTGGAAAGCCTTTCTCCCCGGCAGATGGCCCTTTGTTGTGTTTTGATTGGATTGCTCCTGGCCTTGCCTTTTACGCCCATGACGTGGCGCACCATCCAGCGCACTCGTGCTCTCAGGCATCCGCAAAAAGCTCCGCGCACTTCCGCCAGCTTTTGGTACCAGCGTATGCTCAAGATGATGGCCCGGCGCGGTGTCCGTAAAGAGCAATCACAAACGGCGGAGGAGTTTGCCTCTTCCATTCCCGATCAGCGAATGCGCCACGATGTTGAACTTTTCACCGAGCACTATGAACG
>JBARNL010000620.1:0-2314 GCA_049802955.1 Candidatus Angelobacter sp. | reverse complement strand
CTTCGGTGATCCTGTTCCAGCTTTGTCCGGCACGATCACTGGCATCAAGAACGGCAATAACATCACAGCCAGCTACAGCACCACGGCCACTTCAACCAGCCCGGTGGGAACTTATCCCATCACGGCTGCGGCATCCGACAACGGCACCGGCGCTCTGGCCAACTATACCGTTACGGTCGTCAATGGGACTCTAACCATCAACCCGGCTCCATTGACGGTAACGGCTGCTAACGCGACCCGCTTGTATGGCGATCCCAACCCGGCCTTCACCGGAACCATCACCGGCATCAAGAACGGCGACAACATCACGGCAACCTACGCCAGCGCAACCGATGCGACCACCACCGTCGGGAATTTCCCGATCACGCCTACGCCTTCGGATAATGGGACCGGGGCCCTGGCCAACTACACCGTAACGCTCGTCAAGGGCGCTCTGGCAATCACCCCTGCGCCGCTGACGGCGACGGCTGACAATGCGACTCGCGTGTTCGGCGATCCCAACCCGGCCTTCACCGGCACAATCACCGGGCTAAAGAACGGCGACAACATCACCTTTGGCGCCACCAGTGCTGATCCGACGGCTGCGGTGGGTACGTATCCAATCGTTCCCGCCCTGGTTGACCCCACCGGGAAACTGGTGAACTACACCTTGACCTCGAACAACGGAACCCTGACGATTACCCCGGCTCCGCTGACCGTCACAGCGGCCAACGCCAGCATGGTGTTTGGTGATCCGGCTCCGGCTCTGAGCGGCACGATCACCGGAATCAAAAACGGCAATAACATCACCGGCGTCTATACGACCACCGCGACTTCCACGAGCCCAGTGGGAACTTATCCCATCACGGCCGCGGCATCTGACAACGGCACTGGAGCACTGGCTAACTATACGGTCACTTTCGTGAACGCCACTCTGACGATCAATCCGGCTCCGCTGGTTGTGACCGCAACCAATACCAGCCGCCTCTATGGTGATCCGAATCCGGCATTCACCGGCACGATTACCGGCTTGAAAAATGGCGACAATATCGGAGCTACGTTCTCCTCTGCTGCCGATCCAACCAGTCCAGTCGGAAACTTTGCGATCATTCCGACCGTGTCTGACCCTAACAACAAACTAAGTAACTATGCTCTTACCGTTAACAATGGCGTTCTTACCGTCTCTCCGGCGCCGCTCAATGTAGTATCTGCCGATGCCAGCAGGGTGTATGGAGATCCTAACCCGGCCTTCACCGGCACGTTGACCGGCATTAAGAATGGCGACAACATCACGGCGAGCTTCTCCAGCGCCGCGACTGCGGCCAGCTCAGTAGGAACTTATCCTATCGTTGCAACACTGTCTGATCCGGCTGGTAAGCTGTCTAATTATTCGGTTGTCTCAAGCAACGGTACATTAACGGTAACTCCTGCTCCATTGACCGCGGCTGCAACCAGCACCTCCCGCGTCTATGGACACGCTAACCCCAGTTTCAGCGGAAGCATCAGCGGCTTGAAGAACAACGACGCCATCAGCGCGACATTCGCCAGCACTGCTGACCTGACCAGCGCGGTGGGAACTTATCCCATCCTGCCGGTCTTTACCGATCCGGGTGGAAAGCTCGGTAATTACACCGTCACGGCCACGGGCACGCTGACAGTAACCCCAGCTCCGCTCTCGGTAACCATAGCCAATGCATCTCGCCTGTATGGCGATCCGAATCCGGTCTTCACCGGCTCTATCGGTGGAATCCGCAACAATGACAACATCACGTTAGCGCCGACCACGACTGCGACGCCGACCAGCCCCGTAGGAACTTATCCCATCGTGGCCGGGTTCAACGATCCGGATAGCAAGATAGGCAACTACACTGTCACATCCAATACTGCCACGCTGACCGTTACGCCTGCGCCATTGACCATCCAGGCCAATAACGCGACCGGCACTGCGGGCCAGCCGTTCCCACCGTTCACTGGAACGATTACGGGAATCAAGAACAACGACAACATCACTGCCAGCTACAGCACCACGGCTGATAACACCAGCCCGGCTGGAACGTACCCGATCATCCCCGCAGCGGACCCGAGCCCCGCGCTTGGCAATTATGTGGTGCAGTTGATCAACGGAACGCTCACTCTGCAGTAACCTCTTGAAAGGCTCCAGGATCGGCGAAAGCTCCGCCGGTCCTGGAGTCTCTCTCTTAACCAAATGCGAAACCGAATCACCGGAACGCCAAGAATATAGCTTTGATTAAGTTTTTTTCGTTTTGTAAAACCAGTCAAATTGTCGAGCAAAGACTTGCCACAGAATTTTGGCGGCTTTGGGGCAGGCGAGCTA
>JBARNL010000619.1:0-4184 GCA_049802955.1 Candidatus Angelobacter sp. | reverse complement strand
CGCCGGCGCACTCATGGCCGCCGCCGCCAAATTTCTGCGCGATCTCCGCCACGTTCACCGCGCCCTTGCTCCGGATGCTGATCCTAACGCGCTCATTTGCCAACTCGCGGAAGAAGATCGCCACTTCAATGCCCGCAATGCCAAGCGCATAGTTGACCAGGCCTTCGCAATCTTCATCCAGCGCGCCAAAACGCTCCATGTCCTGCCGCGTCACGGACATCCATGCAACCGCGCCATCGCGCTGAAGCGTCGATAGCGCGGCGCCCAGCAGGCACATCTTGGATAACGGAGCGGAAAAATAGACGTTATGGGCAATCTTGCTGGGATCGGCGCCATGCTCCACCAGGTACTTGGCCAGCTCAAAGGTGCAGGCGTTGGTCGGCGCGTAGCAAAATGCTCCCGTATCGGTGAGGACAGCCGTATAAAGGCAGGTGGCAATTTCCGGCGTCAACTTTACCTGCGCGGCCTGGGCCAGACGAAAGATCAATTCCGCCGTGGCTGCGGCGCTGGAATCGATCCAGTTGATATGCGCAAACGCCTTGGAGCTGATGTGATGGTCGATGTTGATCAGAAAAAGATTCTCCAGCCCTTGCAGGCGCGTGCGCTGCACGCTGTCACACTCCAGGATGATGGCGGCATCATAATCGCCTTGCACTTTTGGAGCATGAGCAATGGTTTCAGAATGCGGCAACGGCTGGTAGATAACGGGGACGGGATCGGCCAGGACGATATCGGCGGTTTTGCCCATCTTGCGCAGGATCTGGGCAAGCGCCAGGGTTGACCCGATGGCGTCACCATCGGGACGCGCGTGCGAAGTCACCAAAAAGCGCCGGCGCTGTTGAATCTCCTGTAAGACCTGTGCGAGCTGGTCCATGGCCCCTATTTCTTTTTACGTTTATTGATTCGGCCCAAAAGATCGTCAATTCTCGATCCGTACTCCTGTGACTTATCCAGCAAAAAATTCAGCTCCGGCACATGGCGCACGCCCAGGCGTATCAGCAGCTCGCGCTTGATATAGCCCTTGGCCGCGTTGATGGCCTTCACCGTCTGCTCCTGCTCGCGCTCGTCGCCCGCGACCTCTATATAGACTCGCGCGCTTTTACCGTCCGGCGCCAGCGCAATTTCCGTTACGGTACACAAAGCTATCCGCGGATCGCCCAGCTCACCTTCAATGATTACGCCGATCTCTTCCTTCAGCGTCTCACCCACCCGCGCCCTGTGGTACGTCCTGCCCCGATGCTCCGGCATGTGATTTACATCCCTGCGAAAAACTTATGAGAATACCAGAAAGAGCGGGGGAAAGCACGGCGGATTGCAGCTGAAAATGAAGACAAACGGTTGCAAGGATGCGGCGATATTACGATTCCTGCACACGCAATTACCTCGCATAAAAATTGCAGGCTCCAATTTCTGAGAGTCTGCAACAGGTGAACGGTTTAGCAGTTGTCACTTCTTCTTAGGAGTTGGACGCTGAACCAGTGCCGAGGCCGCTGCACTCTTGGCCGCAGCCGATGAATTAGGGTTGCGCAGCACCTTGCTTGCGATGCTGCCTACGCGCTTCGATGTTACGTCTTTTGCAGGCATACGTTGTTCCTTCCCTATCAATGTTGCAATGAGAAGTTGAGATGGGTCACCTCAGGCATTTTGAGCTCAATATGGAGCTAATACTGCCGTCATTAGAGGTCGCCAATCTATTCATCTATTAACGGTATAGGCTTACAGGGAAACTGTCAAGCATGAAATTCATTTAAATGTGAATTATTCACCTGTTTAAGTTCAACAATTCACGAATTCACGTATTGACATATGCATCATATAATGCGATCCTAACGTATGCCTTTGGACGTCGTGTTCCGCGACAAGGGGCTGCATGAACTGGCCACGGACAAAAATGCGAGGAGTGGCTATCCGCAGGGAGTCGAAAAGAGATTCCGCATGCGGATTCAACAGATCGTGTCGGCAGTCGATGAACGTGATCTCTACAAGCTGCCGTCCTTACATTTCGAGAAGCTGAAAGGAGACCGAAGCCATCAGCATTCAATGAGGCTCAATGACCAGTGGCGTCTCATAGTTGAGTTTGTGGGAGACGCGCCTAACAAGCGGATCATTATCGTGGGCATCGAAGATTACCACTAGGAGGAGAGAGGAACGATACATGCTGACGTATGAACAACTTGCCGAAACATTTCCCCCTGGGGATGTGATTAAAGAGGAACTGGAGGAGCGCGGATGGACTCAGCGCGACTTAGCCGACATCATGGGTGTTCAGCCGTCTATTGTGAGTGCACTGGTCAAGGGAACTAAACCCATTTCACTCGACTTGGCGCGGAATCTAGCAGCAGCATTTGGAAACAGTGCTCAGTTTTGGGTAAACATGGACACTGCATACCGGCTAAATCTTCCCTCTGAAAAGCATGACGCGACCAGCCAGAGATCTGAACTGTACAAGATCGCTCCGGTAAATGAGATGATCAAGCGTGGATGGATTGAATCGTCCGCCGATGTCGATGTATTGCGAACGCGCGTGGCTAAATTTTTCGGGAAAGAAACAATTGAGGAAATAGAGTCGGAGTCAGTACCCTTCGCAGCACGGCAAGGGGTGGAATATGCTACGAAATTAACGGCTCCTCAAAAGGCATGGGTCCGGCGTGTTAAAACTTTGGGACGTGCCGTGCACGCTGCGAAGTTTAGAGATGATAGCGTAGATGAAGCACTAAAGAGGCTTCGTCCTTTGATGGCAAGCCCAGAAGAAGTCCGGCACATCCCCCGACTTCTTGCAGAATGCGGCATTCGGCTAGTGGTAGTGGAACATCTACAACAGACAAGAATTGATGGTGTATGCCTATGGCTTGACGATGATTCGCCGGTCATAGCCATTTCCATGCGCTATGACCGCTTGGATTATTTCTGGTTTACCCTTTTGCACGAACTTGGACATGTTGCGAATCGAGACGGGCTGGCCATTTCTCTCGTACCAGATTGTGACTTAGTGGGAGAGCAAGCCGCGAAGACTTCAGAGAAGCCAGAAATAGAACAGAGGGTGGACAGGTTTGCAGCAGAAAACTTAATTCGTCCAGGCGAGCTGGATAGCTTCATTGCCCGTGTAAAACCGCTTTTCTCGAAAGTGAAAATACACGGATTTGCTTTACGGCAGGGGGTTCATCCGGCAATAGTGATTGGCCAATTACAGCACAGGCAAGTCATTCACTGGAGCCACAGCAGGGAGTTTTTAGTTAAAGTTCGAGAGATCATTACGCAGTCAGCTTTGACTGATGGATGGGGACAGATTCTTCCAAATATCGCGTAGGAGCAATATGACATATACAGAACAACTCCAGAGAACAGTTGCTGATTATCGTGCATCCGGTCAGCCGTGGCCAGCCACAGCGCACGAAATGGCAATGTGGGCCATAGCGGAAAACAAATGGCATCCGCAGCACGGGGCAATGGTAAAAAAGTGCGCCGAGGAATTGGCTGGTGCGATGCGCGAAGAATACATCACCGACCCCCAAGGCCGGAGAGTACGAGCAAAGCACGTTGCGCGATTTGGCGAAGGCGCTTCACAGATTCCGCTCTGGGAAGACATTCGCAATGCTTCCCGTGAGCACATGGAACTGGCTTTCCAGCAGAGACGCCAGCAGATTTTAGGTGATTGTAAACAGCTCAAGACGGATGCCGACAGCTACAACGAGAACTATAACTTCGCTGAACCAATTCAGATGATTTTCGATTTTACGGAAGATTTAGCGGAGTTGGAGTTGCTCAAGATAGCAATGAGCGCAGAGGCCTAGGGCTTATTCTTTTGTATCCGCCCCTGCGGACTCCCTCATTTAACAAAATAAATCCAGTGCTCAACCACCCCAGCAAGCAAAATCGGGTTTGCTGGGGCCTGGTCCGCGCTTAGGGATCTATAATTCCGCCCTCGCCGGCTGACGTATCCTCACCGGAAGATTCCTTTCGCGGCACATACTTCTGCAAAGCGGAGAGACTTCGACATTCATGGCGGCCCGACGTAAACGTCAAAATTCGCGGTTGTTCGCTTCTCCAAGTCAGCTATTACGGCAGCATGTATGGTCAAAAGCTCTTTGAAAATTAGCACTCAGCGATTAGCAAATGGCAATAAGCCAATCAAAACCAAAGGGAAAGGGGTGCGACCCTCTGCCGATGCTCTCAGCCTTGGGTGA
>JBARNL010000618.1:0-11434 GCA_049802955.1 Candidatus Angelobacter sp. | reverse complement strand
AGCCCAACCTGACGCAGGGCGCGCATGTTTACGTACAAAATTGCGCTTTCTGCCATGGCTTTCCCGGCGAAAAAGCCAGTTTCGCTGCCAAAGGCATGTTCCCCCTGCCGCCGCAGTTGCTCTCCGGCGACGACATGGTAACGGACGATCCGCCGGGCAAGATTTACTGGAAGGTGGAAAATGGAATCCGGCTGACCGGCATGCCGGGCTTCAAGGACATGCTCACGTCAACGCAGTTGTGGCAGGTATCACAGATGTTGCAGCATGCCGACAAACTCCCTGAACAGACCAAAGCAGCCCTGGTAAAGCCAGCCGCACTTCCCATTGCGCCGCCCAGCCCTACCCCAGCGGCGATGCAGGGCAAGAAGCCAGTGAAAATTGGTAGCAAGAAGTAAGTCGCTAACATTGGCTTTGCGCTTTGCATAGCACAGGGGGAGGACATGAATCCACTGGAGCAGAATAAGCACACTGTGACAGCTTTTTACGATTTAATGTTCAACCAGTGCCGCCCCGCTGAAGCTATTGCAAAGTATGCCGGCGCCACGTACACCCAGCACAACCCGACCGTCCCCGACGGCAAAGCCGCTTTTATCGACTATTTTGAGCGGATGGCGCGCGAGTATCCCGGCAAGCGGGTTGAATTCAAACGGGTCATCGCGGAAGGCGAGTACGTGGTCTTACATTGCTACCAGCAGTGGCCTGGGGACTCAGACTGGGCGGGAATCGATATTTTCCGCCTAGATGCCGAAGGCAAAATTACTGAGCACTGGGATGTATTGCAAAAGGTTCCCGCAGAGGCAGCCAATAACAATTCGATGTTTTAACGGCCGCGCCTTGAGTTCTGAAAAAACTCAGGGGCCGCCGCAAGTCAGCGCGGCAGCCCGTGGAAGTGATTAGAGCTTCTCGTGGAATTCGCAGCCAGAGCAGGAAATAAAGAGTCCGCCGGGGGTATTGCGTTCGCGGTCTTTCACGCGCTTCACGATCCGGGTCGGCTTGCCGCATTTAGGGCAATCGGTGCTTTTGGTGGTATCCATGATTTTCTTGCGGTCTGCCGTTTTGGCGATCTTAGCCATGATTCAATCTTCTCCTGAGATGTCGGGTTTCCGTGGCCTTAAAAAACGGCGGCGGCAAATGCGGCGGGAAATTTGGGGACGGCACGCTAAAGCAGCGCATCCAATCACTGCAACAAAATGACCGCAACAATATGATTTTACACTGAGCGGGCCGTTTTCGTCTCTGGGGCCGCCTCTCAGCCCGGCTTGGCAGGCCCGGAAAACTTGCGCTTTACTTGTAACCTGCACATCGGTTATCAATCTATACACTTACGATAATCAGTTCAGGGGAGAAGGATGAAGAAACTAACGCTAGTATTGCTCACAGCCGTGGCGCTGAGCGCGTTCGCCGCGGACACCAAGGTTCAAGGCTATTTGGTAGATATAGCCTGCGCTTCTGAAGAGGGTCAACGCGCCAATTTTGGCGCTAAGCACTCCAAAGACTGCCTGCAAATGCCGGATTGCGCCAAGAGTGGCTACGGCCTGCTGACGGACGACAAGAAAATCATCAAATTTGACGCCGCAAGCAATGAAAAAGCCAAGCAATTTATTGCCGATCTCAAGAAAGAGAAAGACATCAAGGTCAACGTGACCGGAACCGTCAATGGCGAGCATATGACCGTAAGCAAGATTGAGCTGCAGTAAACCAGCATGGATCAATCGATATTTCATGGGCCGCGATCATGCGGCCTTTTTTCTTTGCCTAAACAGTTTCGCAGACAGTATCTCCTTAATGTTCGATGGACGTTACTTTTGGTCATTGGCCGCAAGTGTCTGATTCAGTGTGGCTTATCGCCACACCCATTATGCAGCGCAACCCACCCCGTTCCAGGCCCAGTCTCATTCATCACTGAAAATGCAGCGTTTAGCTCGTTTGGCAAGCTTGGCCCGCCAAGTGCATTTATCAAACGCGAGGACTTCCCCACTCACCGAAAACTTGGAGGCCCCTATGAAACGGTATTTACTTTCAACAGTCGTAATTGCCGCCTTGGTCTTGGCGACAGGCTGCGGCGGGACCAGCAACCTTAATGCCGGACCGACAAATGCCACCATCAACACTACTGACGGTCTGCTGGATTCGCTTGTGAAGTGTGAGATTTCTGTTAGTTCTCTTACACTCACCGGAAGCGGAACCACAGCCACAACCGGCAACCTGCTTTCCAAAACGTCCGAGGTTGAGTTTGTTCACCAGGCAGGATCGTTTGAACCGTTGGCCCTGGTAAACATTCCGCCGGGAACTTACTCCGGAGCGTCGCTCACGGTTTCAAGTCCGGAAGTGGTGGTAATGAACAACGCTGTACCGCCGGCGCCGGTTAAAATCCCGGCCACACTTACCAGCGGCAGCGTAACAGTGACTTTCACCGCGCCGATTACGGTGACCAGCAGCACGTCATCGGTCATTAACTTTGATTTCGATCTGGCTAACTCGGTAGTGCTAACCGGCACGCCGCCGACTTCGGCCACCATAACCCCGAAATTCAACGTGACCACGGCTACGGCCACCAACACTGATGAAGACAGCGGCGAAATGGACGATGTCCACGGCAGCGTGACGGCCATTGCAGCGCCGAACTTCACCATCCAGACCGAAACCAGCAGCATCGTTTTTGCCACCGACAGCACCACGCAATTCAAAGACGGCATCACCTCGCTTTCACAGCTCAAGGTGGGCGACATTGTTGAAGTGGATGGAACCACCAAGCCCGACGGCAGCAAGCTTGCCACCAAGATTGGCGTGGAAGAAGGCCAGAGCGGCGAAGAAGCTGAAGGCGTAATCACCGCAGTGACCGGCGCACCGGCCACGCAGATCACGATTGCGCACCAGGTTGATTCGTCCAACTCAGCTACGCCGCCTGTGACCGTGGATCTTGCCCTTAGCGCGAGCACCGCGTTCTCCGTGCGTACAGACAAACTGAACCTGGGCGGCACCACGCCGGCGTTCGATGCCAGCCATATTGGCACCGGCCAGCGCGTTGAAGCCGATACAGGCAGCAGCACCGTCACGCCAATGGTCGCAGATAAACTCAAGCTGCGCGAACAGGCCCTGGTGGGAACGGTTTCCGCCGCTAGCGCGTCAGGCTTTACGCTGACGCTGAATGCCAGCTCCGCTTTTGCTACCCTGACAGGTCAGTCGACCATCGCGGTTTCAATTGTGAGCGGCACAAACCAGAAGGTCACACCTGTAAACGCCAACACCGTGCGCGTGCGCGGTCTCATCTTCTTCAACGCCGGCTCGTACAGCATGATCGCGTCGCGCGTTGACGACAACAAATAACCAGCATCATTAGTCCTTCCAAAAAACTGGGTCCGCTTCGGCGGGCCCTTTTTTTGCCGAACCAAAACCTTGAAAGACAGAGGAAAGTAGGAAGCGGAGGGAATTTGGTAAATGGGTAATTTGGCGATTGAGTAATTTGGGCACTTGCCATCTAAGTTATGCCCGGGGCGATCAAGACTTCTCTTCAGCGTTAGGATTTTACAATTCCTCCGCTTACTCAGTTCCTCTGTGTTTCAGGGTTTTGCTCGGACTGACGAAGGGAACCGCTCAGTGCGCCGCCGCCACGCCGCAGCAGTTGTGCTTGCTTTCTTCAATCACCACGTTGCGCGTCTGGCCCAGTGCACGGTTGAGGGACGCCTTGGGAATCGAGGTGACCAGCGGCTTCAGCAGCCATCCCAGGCCGGTGGGTATATCGCGCGTGAGTGACAGCGCTTCACATTGCAGGTAAACGCCGCCATCTTTTTCTTCAAAGCGCCAATATGTATTCAGTCGCCACAGATAGCCATGTCCAGTGCCCACTGGAAGCTCTTCACCGTCCGGTCTGGCGGGATCTTTGACCTCAGCAATGCGCGTGCTGATGGAGTTGGAATAGACCTTGCTTGCGTCCACACTGCCCCAGTGGACGTCATAGGTGGTGTTGAAATCGACCGTGGTGAATCTCTTCTGGTGCAGGCGCAGGAACATCTTAAAATCATCCCCATTGTGGGCGAGGGTGCGGGACGCGCTTACGTCAGGTTTGTAGAGGTCGGCGCGGCGATCATAGTCCTTGACGATAGGCAGCGTTTTGGCCAGCGTGGCACCGGGAATAAAGATAAGCCCTACCCAGTGATGCACCATGCCGTCGGGAACGTCAGCGCTTACGCCGGGCGCCTTGGTTTCCAGTTTTTCCACCAGGATCTCGCCCTGCTTGAGCTGCTCATAAGCCTGGCGCCTGGCATCGGGGTTCATACCGTCAATATATAGGAACGTTCCGCCGGGACGCAGCTCATTGGCGAACCGCGCCTCCGTGGCCGCGACGTAGCGATCAAAGGCCGCATTCGTCTTCTGCTGAAGCTCGGCCGCAGGCGCGGCAGGGTGCAACCAAACAACCAGCAGCAACGCGAGAAAAACTCGAATAATATAAAGTCGTCTCATGGAAGTATTAGCAATCTGTCTCTTCGGATAAGATGCACGGTTCCGGGCGCGGTATCAAGGCGTTTCAGGGCAAGTTATCGATAATTGAGGCAGTTGACCTGAAATTTACCTCTCATTCCAAGGGCCATCACCGGCAGAAGTTTTCCAGCGCTTCTCAAACTTCGCTCTTCCCAAAGTTTTAGTACCTCTGGAAGCGGCGTTTCAGCCATTCTGGGTTAAACTCTTTCTCAATCCTCCCCCAATTGGTTCGAATTAGTTATGGCGAATAACCATCGGTCTGACATTTTGTTCTTCTTCGGCGTGATCCTGGCCCTGTGGGTCGCCTATAGCGTGCGTGACGTGCTGATGCTCATTTATGTGAGCGCGCTGTTCGCCGTGGTGCTGTCGCCGGCCATTGGCATGATTCAGAAAATTCATATTGGCAGCTGGCGCGCCGGACGCGGCTTTGCCATCGTCTTTTTGATCCTGCTGCTGGCGCTTGTGGGCACTTTGTTCGCCGTGTTCGCCCTTCCACCCGTCTATCGCGACGGCCGCAACTTCTCCGCTGACTGGCCCCGGCACCTGACCGAGCTGACTGAAGGAATCAAACACCTTCCCTTTGCCGCCAAGATGGATCCCGCTGGATTGCAGAAATATGCCGCCGAAATAGCCGGCGGCGCTGGTGGCCTTTTCCTGAACCTTGCTGGGGGCGTTTTTGGCTTCTTTACGGCCATCATTCTGACCGCATACTTCATTATTGATGGCGATCGCACCTTCCACTGGGTCGTTTCCATGTTCCCGTTCCATCAGCAACATCGGCTGGACTCAACTCTGCTGCGCGCCAAAGCCCGCATGCGCAACTGGCTGATTGGCCAGTCGATGCTCATGCTCAGCCTTGGAGTATGCAGCCTGATCGTCTATTGGGCGCTGGGCCTAAAGTATTTTTACCTGCTGGCCATGTTTGCCGGCATCGCCAATATTCTGCCCATTGCCGGCCCTATCAGCGCCGTGGTGCTGGCTTCGGCGGTGGCCATCCTGGACTCACCGCAGAAACTTGTGGGCGTAATCATTTTCTTTGCCATTTATTTCCAGATTGAAAGTGTCTTCCTCTCGCCGCGCATCATGCGCCATACGCTCAATCTTTCACCGCTTACCGTGATCATTGCTCTTTCTCTGGGAGGCGCGCTAGCCGGGGTGGTAGGGGCTTTGGTTTCCGTTCCAACCGCCGCGCTGGTCATGGTCCTGGCCGATGAATACCTGGTAAAGCGCAAGCCGGTGGAAGTTGCAAAGGCAGCAGCAGGGGACTGAACCAGCTTTCATTTCTTCTTGGCACGGTCATACTGCTGCGGCCATTGGATGTCGTGTCCAAGAGCGTGTGCTGCCAGAAGCGGCCAGTAGGGATCGCGCAGGAACTGGCGCGCCATGATCACCACGTCCGCCTGGCCGGAGCGGATGATCTGATCTGCCTGGGCGGGATCGGTAATCATGCCCACGGCGCCGGTTGGGATGTCGGCTTCACGGCGAATCTTTTCAGCGAATGCCACCTGATAGCCAGGTCCAACAGGAATTTTTGCTCGCGGCACATTGCCGCCTGAAGAGCAATCGATCAGGTCAATGCCGAGCGGCTTAAGTGTTCTGGTCAGTTCGACTGATTCCTCGGGCGTCCACCCACCCTCGGTCCAGTCTGTGGCGGAAAGCCGTACCCAGAGGGGGTATTGCTCCGGCCAGACTTTTCTTACCGCCGTTACAACTTCACACACAATCCGGATGCGATTGGCGAATGAGCCGCCATATTGGTCTGTACGGTGATTGCTCAAAGGCGAGAGAAAAGAATGCAGCAGGTATCCGTGCGCCGAGTGCAGTTCGATCAGCTTTGCGCCCGCAGCCTGGGCACGGCGCGCTGCGGCGGCAAAAGCTTCAACGACGGATCCGATCTCTGCCACTGTGAGGGCTTGTGGCACCTGATAGCCATCAGTGAAAGGTAACGCGCTGGGGGCAAAGATCGGGGTCCAGCCTCCCGCGGCTGGAGTGATTGGCTTACCGCCATTCCAAGGCTGGTTTGTGCTTGCCTTTCTGCCGGCGTGAGCCAACTGGATACCCGGCACGGAGCCTTGGTCGGCAATAAATGAAAAGATGCGCCGCAAAGGTTCAATGTGCGCGTCCTTCCAGATGCCAAGGTCCTGCGGGCTAATGCGACTATCGGCGGTAATGGCCGTGGCTTCCGCAATCACGGCCGCGGCGCGTCCTACGGCTCGGCTGCCCAGATGGACGAAGTGCCAGTCATTAGCGAACCCTTCTGTGCAGGAATACTGGCACATAGGTGAAACCACAATGCGGTTGGCAAATTCCACCCCGCGCAGCTTAAGAGGATCAAATAATTGGGCCATGAGTGACCGTTTATTGTAATTGCCGTGAACCGCGACATCACCCCGTCCAATTACATTTCATACATTCACAGGCACGGACCTTGAAAATCATGGTTCTAAGAAGTTTTGCCTGTTGTATTTTTACGGGAATTGAGTCAAATTTGGCTCATGGCGCAGAAATCTTATCAGGATGAATGGGGCACGGGCGCCCGTGAAGGGTATGAGGACCGGGGAACGTTCCGTCCACCGCGTGGTCCGCAAAAAGAACCCGGAAGCCCGCTTTTACGTGTTCTTGGTGGAATCGCGATTGTGGGCGGCATCTGCTGGGGGACGTACCTTGTGACAGTAAACGGGAATTCAGCAGCTTTGCAGCAGAACCACGGCCCGATTGCGATTGTCGGGCTGGGAGTAGTGGCTTCAGTGCTGGGAAAATATCTAAAAGGATAGCCGACAAAGCTCCAAAGAGTTCAACCATCCCTCTAGTCTTTTCTTTTTTGTACGATTTGAGTGTGTCCTCGAATTAGCGCAACGGGCTGTTCTTCTCCATGAATTCTTTGGAGGCAACCAAGAATTTTGATCGAAACAAAAGGCACAGCCAACTTTAGCTGTGCCTAAATCTTGTGCTCCCAATTATTGCGGCGGAGGCGTGGGTTGCGGCGTTCCTGCGGGTTGTTCAACAGGCGTTGGCGTTGCTGCTGGCGGCTGCATAGCCGGAGGCTGCTCTGCCGGAGTCGGCTGAGTGGTTGCCGGTTGATCCTGCTGACCTGTGCCTGGTGGAGGTTGAGCAGGCGTGGCTCCTGGCAAGGCCGCTCCGGCCGGCAAAGTCCAAACTTCCACTTTACGCCCCGGTTCTGTTGCTGCCTTGGTTTGGATGCGCTGCTGATCGATTCCCTTAGCCTTAGTGAGGTACGCCATGGCATTCTGCGCGCGCTGTAATCCCATGCTGCGCGGCTCGCCGGCATCTGCGGAGCCTGAGAGCACAACGTTAAGGTTGGGGTCTTGCTGCAACTTTAAAGCGACATCGTCCAGCACGGCCTTGGAACGATTGTCCACATAGCCGCTGTTCGGCTTGTAATCAAGCTCCATCAGCTTCTGTGCAGTAGGCATTGCAGGCGCAGCGGATTCCACGTTCACCGTAACCACGGTTGATGCGCTCAACTGCCGGTCGTCAAAAGCCGTAGCGCGGACCGCGATCGGTCCCGGGCCTACGTCGCTGGTATCCAGCGTGGCCTGGTTGCGATTTGAAGAGAGCTTGCCGCCATTGGCCACATACGTAATATTCACCGGCCTGTTATCCGGGCTCACTGCTTCGCAGGTGATGGAAGCACTCTCACCCGCGCGCAGGCTGGTGGGCGAAGCTGAACAGTTAATCTTTGGCGGCACCGTGCTTGTGTTTGCGGCTTCCGGTTGCGGCGCATTGGTGAACGATGGGCTGATTGGCGGCAGGACCGGCGCATCGCTTATATCCATTACTTCAACGCCATCGCCTACTTGTATTTCTTCCAATGCCGTCAAAACCATGGCCGTGGCGCTTTTCGGATGCACTTGCAGCACGATCATGTCTCCCACCGTCCGCCGCGGCAGGCTGGAAATATCGCCCTTCGGAAGCCGCTCCGGGGCCTTTTGCGTGTCGTCATATTCAGTGGCTTTGAGCGAGAGACCGGTTACGGGGTCGTGATAAGAAGATGAATAAGTACGTGTGGCGCGCAGATAGTCTCCGGGCTTCAGCCCTTTGTCCGCGCCAATGTTCAGGTACGCTTTATATTTGGATCCCAGAAATGAATCGAACTCTTTCGCCATCACAATCCTGCCCTGCTGCTTTCCTGTGGGCGGCGTATAGCGATCCAATGTGACCTTCCGAAATGACGGCGCTTCGCGCTCGGCCAGCGGTATAGCGATGTCGCCGGGCATCACGTCTGCGCAGCTCAACTCAAAACTAGCTATAGCGGTGCTTTTTTGAACGTCGGTCACCTTTACAATTGCAAGCTCCTGATAAGGCTCGCCCAGGTTCCGCAGTGCTGCCCGCTGTCCGGGAAACATTTCATAGCGGTTTGTATCCTTTACCAGGCGGACAATCTGGTAACGATCGCCTTCCTTCATGCCCTGGCCATGGATGAAAATCGTGTCGATTGCGCCGGCATACCGCGTCTGGTCGGGACTGTTGTGTCCACCCGCGACGAACAGCTTGCCTGAGACCTTTTCATTCGTCAGAAAGCCCGAGCAATACATGTCACTGCGCGTAGGCGTATTGCCGACGTTAAGGTTGGCGGCGTGCTCCTGTGCTCTCAGTGCCGGTTGAACTGGTTGTGGCTGAGCAGGCAGTGTCTGAGCAGGTTGGGGCTGCTCTGGCTGGGGCTGCTGTGAAAAGCCCACATTCGACAAAAGCATACCCGCCAACGCCAGCGGCGCCACTCCGAAATTCTTCATACTTCCTCCCCCATACGCCTCTGCAGGAGAACAAGTCTCTCCCACGGGACGCGCAATGTTCCGGGTGGAACATATCACCCCCTTGAATCCGACTTCAACTAAACTCTTATTTACTAAGCAGATACGCTTAATTACAGAAGTTCAATTCACTTCTTGCATTCGGTGCTTGAATCTGTGATTTTCGCTCACGTATGATGGCCAGCCCTTTGTAAATGTAATGAATGGAACGTCATCCACTTACGCGCCAAGATTCCTGCCCGCCCGGCTACCCCGGGTGTGCGTGGCTATTGCTGCCTCTAACCCGGCAGAGATGGTGCAAAAAGCGGACCTCGCGGTTCGTGATAACCCCTTTGTTGAGTTCAGGTTAGATTACCTCGCCAACCCAGCCCTGGGGCTGCCGAAACTTAAGACTTTGGTCGAATACCATCCCGAAGCCCTGATTGTGGCCACCTGCCGCCGCGCCGCAAACGGAGGTAAATTCAAGGGATCCATTGCTTCCCAGGTTGACGTTCTGGTAAAAGCGGCCAGCCTGGGCTGCCACCTGGTGGATATTGAGCTGGAAACGGCTGCGCAACTTAAGCCATCTGATTTCAATCGCTTGCGGCGATCTGCCCATTTGATCCTCTCGTACCATGATTTTCGTGGCACAAAAAAGTTGGAGGAAATTTTTACCAAAACCCAGCAGTATCCTTCCGATTTCATCAAGATCGTCACCACGGCAAACTCTCTCAATGACAACGTCGTGATGATGAAGTTCCTGGAAAAACATAGTCATGCGCGCTCCCTCATCGGGTTGTGCATGGGTGAGCAGGGGGTGATCAGCCGGGTACTTTGCGTCCGCGCCGGCAGCCAGTTCACCTTTGCCGCTGCCAATCCCGGCGAAGAAACCGGCCCGGGACAATTAACCGCCCGGGCGCTCCGCGACGTTTATCGAATTGACCAGGTGGATGCTGCGACCCGCGTTTATGGCGTGGCCGGCGACCCCGTGGCCCAATCCCTATCACCAGCGATGCTGAACACCGCGTTCCGCCGCGAAAACGTGAATGCCGTTTATCTGGCGCTGCATGCCAAAACAATGGAAGACCTCATGGCTTGTGTGCAGGATATTCCCATCGCCGGCCTCAGCATCACCATGCCGTACAAAGAGCCGGTACTGAAGCACTTGGATAAAAGCGATCCCTGGACAGCCAAGGTCGGCGCCTGCAACACGCTAATCCGCAGCCAGGATGGAAAACTCTACGGCTTCAATACAGACGTGAATGGCGTGGTGCGTCCTCTGGAGATGCGTATTCGTCTGCAAGGAGCAAGGATCCTGGTTCTGGGTGCGGGAGGTGCAGCCCGCGCTGCCGCCTTTGGACTGAAAGAGCGCGGCGCTGAAGTTTCCATTCTGAGCCGTAATGCCACGTCGGCGCAAAAGCTGGCCAAGCAGGCCAAAGCCAAGGCCATCAATCGCACCATGCTCAAGAAGCTGGAGTTTGATGTAATCATCAATGCCACGCCCGCCGGGATGGAAGGCAACAAGGATCCGCTGCCACTTACCGAACCGGAGATGAAAGCAAAGTATTTCTTTGAAATGGTCTATACCCCGGCGGAAACCAAGATGATTAAGATGGCCCGTGCCCGCGGCATGCACGTGATTCCCGGCGCAGAAATGTTTGTCCAGCAAGGCGCCCGCCAGTTTGAGATCTGGACTGGCAAGCCCGCTCCAATACTCGACATGCAACGTGTCGTCGACCACGCACTAGCTCAGCAGGCCGCGGCCAAAGCCGCCGGGGAAGGCAGGACGGAAAGAAAAAAATAAGAGGCCCCCACAAGTTTTTTCTTTCGCTTTCCATTCACATGGTGGATAATTGAGTCACACGAGAATAGAGCCGCGAGGTTGCGCGTGGAGACTGGTTCGAATAAAGTGGTTATGGACATGCGCCTTGCGTATCAAACAGAATTGGGGCGGCTCTACGAGTCCGACTGTTTAGAATTTCTCAAAGCGATTCCTTCCGGTTCAGTCCATACCTTCTTTGCTGATCCTCCATTCAACCTTAGGAAAAAGTATGGCAAGAAGGGATCCGACTCACTCCCGGATGAACAGTATTTGGAATGGAGCCGTTCTTGGCTACACGAAGCGGCACGTACAATTAGCCCTGGCGGCGCTCTGTTCGTTTATAACCTGCCGAAATGGCTAATCCACTACGGCAGTTTTTTGT
>JBARNL010000617.1:0-4816 GCA_049802955.1 Candidatus Angelobacter sp. | reverse complement strand
TGGTGAAGGCGAGCGCGATCAGGCGCCAATGCTTTATATCGGCGAGCATGTGGGAGCGGGCTGGCATGACGGCGAGAGGCTGCCGGAAGTCGATATCGCCGTTGATCCGCTTGAAGGCACAAATCTTTGCGCCACGGGCGCGCCGGGCGCGATCACTGTCCTTGCGGCATCAGAAAAAGGCGGCCTACTGAACGCCCCGGATTGCTACATGGAAAAGATCGTTGTCGGCCCTTCCTGCAAAGACGCCATTGATCTGGATGCGCCGGTAAAAGAAAACTTGAAAGCCATTGCGCGTCGCCTGAGCCGTGACATTGCAGATCTTGTAGTGGTGGTGCTCGACCGTCCGCGCCATGAAAAACTTATCGATGACATTCGCCGCGCCGGAGCGCGCATTCGCCTGATCACAGATGGCGATCTTTCCGCAGGCATTGCCGCGGCCGTAATCGGCACCGGCGTCCACGTGGTCATGGGCAGCGGAGGCGCTCCGGAAGGCGTGATCACTGCGGCCGCCATGCGCTGCCTCAACGGTGAGATCCATGCACGCCTGGTCATCAACACGCCGGAACTTGAGGCCCGCATTGAAAAGATGGGCATCAAAGACAAGAAAAGAATTTACACGGCCAAAGACCTGGCGCCCGGCAAACACATCGTCTTTGCCGCTACCGGCGTGACTGACGGCGCGCTGATGAAAGGCGTTCGCTTTTTTGGCGAAGGCACGCGCACATCCTCAATTGTGATGACGCGCAAGAGTGGCAAGGTGCGCTTTGTGGAAAGCATTCACCTGGCCAAGCGCGCCGACGTGAAGGTCAGGTTCGCCTAACCGCTTACCACTGATAACACTGATTTGACTGATTTCCACGGATCAGGAAAAAGATAGGCGCTAACCAGCGCGGTTAGAAATAAAATTAGCCGCGAATCCCCGAATGAACACGAATCAAACCTTTGGTTTCTGATTCGCGCATTTCGCGTTAATTCGCGGCCCAATTGGTTTTATCTGCGATCATCTGCGTAAATCTGCGGCAAAGGGCTTCTTCTTTCTTCGCCGCCAACCATCTCTTTTCGGGTCCGTGAAAATCCGCTAAATCAGTGTTATCAGTGGTAAGGTTTTCTCCTACGGCTTTGGCACTCTGGGCATCGGCGGCCAATCTTTCGGCGAGCCCTGAAACAAAAACTTGGCTGTCTCATAGCGCTTTTCGCCATCGTGCACCACGTACTGCCGCGCTTTCTCTCCCGCGTTCGACCACAGTGACACCCCGGCATACTGTCCATCTCTGCGCAATATGTAAAAAAACATGCTCACGTAGGCCAGCCGTGTCATGTCATTGTTGTAATTGTGGGCAATGCGCTTCAGCGCGTCCAGTCCGGCTTCTTCCGGTGACATGCCGCGCCGCATGTTTTCGACAATGGTGTGCGCGCCCACAATCTTGATGTTCTCTTCTCCGCTGCCGGTAGCGCCGGCCGCGCCTATGTCCTGATCGCAGTAGCAGCCCGCGCCGATGATCGGCGAGTCGCCGCAGCGTCCGGGCAGCTTCCATGCCAGACCGCTGGTGGTGGTCACGCTGGACATTTCCAGTTTTTCGCTAAGAGCAGAACAGTTGATGGTGCCGGTCGGCGGATAGAGAACTTTGTGGATAGCGTCCATGCGATCTTCGGCGGCAATGCCCAGGTCCGCGGCCGCCGCATACATCTTCTTTATATGCACTGGCTGCTCTTCAATCTCGCTGGTTTGCAACGGCGCAGGCGGCTTCCAGTTAGGATCAGCCAGTCCGGGCCCCCACCAGTCCTGGTTGGAATTGGTTTCCTTCCACAGCAGCCAGATCTTGCGTGAATGTTCCGTCAGCAGATTTTCTTTGGGGAATCCCATAGCCACGGCAAAGCGCGTAGCGCCTTCGCCCACCAGCATCACGTGGCCGGTGTGTTCCATTACTGCGCGAGCCACCGACGCAACATTCTTGATATCACGCACGCCGCCAACCGAACCGGCGCGCCGCGTGGGGCCATGCATGCAGCAGGAATCCAACTCCACCACGCCTTCTTCATTAGGCAGTCCGCCCAGGCCTACGCTGTCATCGTTGGGATCGTTCTCCGGGCCGGACACCACTGTGATAGCGGCTTCCAGCGTATCCTCGCCGCGGCGCAGCTTTTCATAACCTGCATCGATAAAGGCATAGCCGTTGTGGGAGCAGATCAGGATATTTTTGGCCGGAGATGTGCGCGGCACTTTCAGGTTGCCTCGGTTTTGTGACTGCGGATTTTGTGATTGTGACGCGTCCGTGCTCTTGGGAGTCTGTCCGGCCGCCACAGCGGCCGATGTCACTGCCAGTCCGGAAAGGAAATCTCTGCGTTTCATTGGGCCTCACTTTCAGCGGGAAGGAAACGCAAAAGGATATCAGAAGCAGGCGTTAGCTACTAGCGGTTGGCTGATGAGGAATATGACCAAGGCTGAATCACTTCGAAATTTTCACATACTCCTCTAAAAGATTCCTGCGGCAAATGCCGGCACACCGATTGCAGCAAATTAAAAAAGCCGGGCTGGTTTGCCCGGCTCTTTCAGCGTTCATGATGCGGTTACATCAATAATGCCAAAGTTTCAAGATGTTGTTGCAGCGACTCCACATTGCAATTGGCGCATTCAATTCGGCCTGCCGCGTCGAGTGCATTTTCCGGCGATACGCCATATCCGCGCCCGGCTAAAAACATTTTTAAAAGTTCCGCTGTCTGGAATGAATCAAGTCCGCCTTGCAGGAGTTCATTCCGAAGCGCCGCCACTTCAGCCACTGAGAATTTCTCTCCCATAGGTCACCTCCGACCTTTATACCGTCTTGCTTAATTAGACACGCATTCCACCCAGTTTGTTGCAGGAATATTTATTTGTTCTGAATCGTAGGTAACACGACGAAAGTAATTCGGGCCTGCACTCTATGCAGGCCCGCGCACACAATGGTTCTTGACGTTTCCTAACGCAACTTTTTCGCCGATTCTACGGACAAAGCCTTAATCTGCCATCTTGCTCAAGTGCAGGTCGAATGCATCTTTCGCCAGCAATGAAGTCAATTCAAATGCCTTGAATTTGTCGCCGATCAACTCACGTTGCCGATACAATCCCGGTTCGCTGTCCACCACTTCATGCCGCGCCTGCCAATTCTGCAGGAACTCCTGTGCTTGTTTGATGCTGATTTCTTCCCGCGCGCCAGGCATTGTTAACGCCTCAGTAGCGTAGGAATCCAGCAATTTGGGCCAGTACTTCGCCAGCAACGCGCTGCTGGCAAACATGTCTGCCCACACAATGTGTCCCTTCACTGCTACTACGACGCCAACCGCATTCTGGTTCCGCAATTGTTTGATCACGCTTTCATACGACTTCTGCATTGGCTCGGTAATTGATTCGACCTGCTTTTGCACAGCTTTGTTCTCGCGCGCCTTTGCATAGGAAGTCGTGCTTTCGAGTTGCTGGATCGAATCGGAATACTCGGTGGCGCTCCCACTGCCACCTCCAGCCACCGGCGCTGCCGCGGCCGCTTTCGACGCCATCACGCCACGGCTCTTGCTAACTTCATCCCAAACTTTCTGCTGGTCCTGATCGGCCATTGCCTTCATACGTACGCTGGGTTGCAGCATTACGGATGCATGCGTATCGAACTTTGTGGATGATTCGATCCAGCGTCCGTGCTCGACGCAAAAGACGGCAAGATCAACGGGGTCGCTTTCCGCGGGAACAATGCGATCTTTGCCCACCACGCGGTCCTGCTTGCCTCCGGTCACAACTTCTCCGGCCAGCAATATCAGCGGATGTTTTGAGTTATTCACCAGCACCAGGCGGTTGACTTCTGCCCCGCTGTAAGGACGTGGCTGGTAAGGCGGACGGCGCTGCATAGTCGAATGCAGGTTTCCCACTTCGGTTACTACAACATCACCGGAGCGAATGCCTTCATCAAGCGTAATGAAATCGCTGGTGTCGTGCGATTTGGTGGAAACCACGGGAAAGATTGTTAGATCGCCATGAGTAATAGGCGCAAGGATTTTGTAATCGTTTGACGTGGCCGGCAGACTACCTGAATCGCCTGCATTGGCAGCGGATACAACTGCGAATCCCGATAAAAGAACCGCAAGTATGGGTAGAAAAGAGCGCTTCATATCGACTCCGTTTCACAACCAGGGCCCTTGTTTTCACTCTAAGAATGTAAAATGACAGTATTCTTGCGGGTAAAATTGGTACTATCCGAACCATGAGTTCCAGGCCCAGGCCGGCTGAAGCAAACGCACTCTCTCTGCGCATTCTCTTTGAGAAGAGTGGAGGCGAGCGCTATGGCCTGACTCTGCAAGCTTTTGGGGTGGTGCTGGAACAGGTGGCAGTCAAGTATGTGCCGCAAGCATCACCGCAGCAGAAGCTGGAATTCTGGCGCGACCTGAAGCTTGAAGAGCTGGCCCTGGCCCGCGCATGCGCCGCCGGATACGACGCCGCATGGCAAGCCTTTCTCACGCGCTTCCGCGAAAAGCTCTATGACATCGCTCGAGGCATCACCAAGGAAGACTCCAGCGCGCGCGACCTGGCCGACTCGCTTTACGCCGATCTCTATGGCACGTCGGAGAAAGAAGGACGCCGCGTTTCCCGGCTGAATTTTTATATGGGCCGAGGCTCCCTGGAAGGCTGGTTGCGGACGGTGCTGGCCCAGGAATTCGTCAATCGATACCGCAAGACCAAGCGCCTGGTAAGCCTTGAAGAACAGGCAGAAGAAGGGGTACAGTTTTCGGCTGCGCCTTCCTCCGGGCCTGTCAGCCCGCTGGATAGCCGTCTGGGGGCAGCGCTGGATGAGGC
>JBARNL010000616.1:0-4879 GCA_049802955.1 Candidatus Angelobacter sp. | reverse complement strand
GGCTTGAGCATCTGTTACGGCATTGTGAAGGAGCACGGAGGCGAGATTTCCGCGCAGAACCATCCTGCGGGAGGCGCGCTGCTGCAAGTAAGATTGCCGGTTGCGGTAGGCGAGAAGCCGGTAACGGAACGCGAGCGCATTGTGGCGCGTCGAGAATCACGGCTGGAAGGCAATGTTCTTCTGGTGGACGATGAAGAGGCCGTGCTTGATTTTGAGCGCGAGGTCCTGAGCGCCGCGGGCCTGCAAGTGGTCACGGTCAGCTCTGGCGCCGAGGCCGTAGAGTCCTTAAAGAACGAAGATTTTGATATTCTGCTGCTCGACAGCAAGATTCCAGGAACATGGTCGAGCGAACAGGTATTCCAGTGGTTGCAACAAAATCGTCCGGAACTGGTGCCGCGTACCGTCTTTGTTCTTTCCGATATTTCCGACCCGGGCGCGCGCACTTTTGTGGACTCCACGAAGATATTCTGCCTGTTAAAACCTTTTGCGGTCTCCGATCTGCTGGCAGTGGTACGGCGTGCTTTGCGCCGAGTGAGAGCGGCTTCAGCCTCGCATTGAGATCCCCGTGTGTCTTAAAGAAGGCTACGAACCTTCTTCGTTGTCACTCGCGGAGACCCTTTTCCCAAATCGAACACTAACAGACCGTTGACGCGCCGCATCGGAAGAGGCACGTCCATTGCCGTACAAGCTCAGACAGAGCTTTACCTAGACGCACCTGCCGGCTCTTCATGTATTTCCTCACCAAAAGAAGAGAGTCATCATCGATACTAACTGTAATTCGCATGTTCCGATGATACATATTTTTCTTTGGGAACTTTCTATGTTGGCATTAACGCGCCCTCGTCCCTTTTACCAACATCTTTCCAACTCCTGGGATCGCAGCAAATGCTAATCCGGCGCTCCGGACCCATTTGGGGGCAGCCAATGCGCTGCGCAAGCGGGCAGCATTGCGAAATGCCGGCGCAAAACGCTTACCGTATTCGGCGCGATACTGATGATGTGCTTGCTCCAGCGAACACGTTCCATGCAGAAAGGGAACAATGGATTGCGCCGCCAATGTTCCGCTTTGCAGTGCCAGCGAGATGCCGTCGCCCGCGAAAGGATCAATAAAGCCCGCGGCATCGCCTATAAGAAACATACCATCCGATTCGGTTACTGGTTCCCGGAAATAAAGCGGCGAAGTTGTCACCGTGGAAAACAACGGCTGCCAAACGCGGCTTCGCTGCAACAGGCGCGGCTCTTTGGTGAAAACATCTTCCAGAGTGTGTGCCGCATCTGCCCGGACCATGGCGCAGGCGTTGATTGAATTTGTCCCAACGGGAGTCACTCCGCAATAACCGCCAGGAAAGAAATAGAGATCGACCGTCTGCGGCGGCGAGGGCTCAGTGAAATGCGCCTTCAGGCCGATCCATTTGTCTTTTCCTGCAACATCAAATTGCGTGAGTTTGGACCATCGTCCGGTGGCATTTACGGCCACTCGCGCAGAATATGTGCTTTCCGATGTGCGCACGTGAAACATCTCATTGCGCTGCACCTCTTTAACGGCAACGCCTTCATACGCCATTACGCCTGTGTTTTGCGCAGCGGCAAACAGTTCAGCGTCCAAATTGAAACGCGGAATGCTTTGCGCGGCAGGCGAGACTGGAAGAGCGAGAACTTTGTTGTCCAGGAATATTCGCGATGAGACGATCTGCGGACAAGACTGAAACCTGGCTTCTGCAAGAAAATCATGCAGCAATCCTAAAGACTCCGGAGAGACAAATTCTCCGCAAACTTTCTGCCGGGGAAAGCGGTCTTTTTCCAGAAGCAATACGTTTGCGCCAGCGCGTGCGGCCGTAATCGCGCATGCAGAGCCTGCCGGTCCAGCTCCCACCACGATCAGATCATATTGGGCTGTTTCCAAACGATCACTCCCATGCGGAAAAGAAAAAACTTCTCTATCTCGATGTTTGCCGCCGCAGCTATTGGAGCCAAGATCTTTCTGACCTCTTCCACAGTGTAAGCCCGTTGTACGGAAGCAACCGCATCATGCCGTGTGATGCGGCTGCGGTAAAGCGGCATGCCCAGATAGCTGAGTGCAAGGTGGAGCGGGTGGCGCTGGAGGTCCTGAATAAGAAATGCATGGCGCGCAACGCGCAAACCTTCGCGGACGAAACAGACGATCTCCGCGGGCTCAAGGTGATGGAGAAAAAGAGAGCAACCTACGGCGTCAAAGCTGTTATCGCGGAAGGGAAGCGCAAGAGCGTCTCCACAAATGGCCGGATGTGTGTTGCTCAAATGTGTCGGAGCGCGATCCAGAATGACCGGTTGTGAAGAAATGCCTGAGCGGGCCAGCGACCGTTGAGTGCGCGTTGCCACATAACCTTCACCGCCAGCCACGTCAACCCAGGAGATTTGCTTTAATCCGCGCTTCTGCGCCACCTGTCGCAGCAAGCTGGACATGGTGTGTACGCCACCAAACCAGCTATTGAACATGCGCAGGTCTTTTATGGAACCCGCTACTTCGGCAGGAGTGCCGGCATCGCTATCGAGCAGTTCCTCCACCACGACGCGCTTCATGCTTAAACCTGGGCCAATTCTTCTTCCAGCAACTGCTTGTTGTAGAGATCGGTATAGTAGCCGCTGCGCGCAAGCAGTTCTTCATGCGTGCCCAGTTCCACCACGCGTCCTTCATGCAGCACGGCAATGCGGTCAGCATTGCGGACGGTGGAAACGCGGTGCGAGATAAAGATTGTAGTGCGGTCACGCATTACTTCACGCAGGTGGTTCAGGATTGTTTCTTCCGTGTAGGTATCCACGCTGGAAAGCGCGTCATCCAGCACCAGAATGCGCGGATCGCGGATAATGGCGCGGGCAATTGCGCTGCGCTGTTTCTGGCCGCCGGAAAGCGTGATACCGCGCTCGCCTACCATTGTTTTGTAGCCTTCCGGAAAGCCTTCGATATCAGAAGCGATATTGGCGGCGGCGGCGGCCCGCTGCACCTGATCATCGCTCGACGTCTCAACGCCGAACGCGATATTCTCTCGCACAGAATCGCTGAAAAGAAAAGTTTCCTGCGGAACAAAACCAATGTTCTGGCGCAAAGTTTCCAGCGGATATTCACGGATTGGACGGCCATCGATCAACAGGGAACCGGGAGGCGCATCATAAATGCGCGGCAGCAGGTTTACCAGCGTAGTTTTGCCGGAACCTGTGGGGCCCACGATCGCAAGACTGCTGCCTGCCGGTATGGTGAGATTTACGTCTTTAAGAACTGGAACGCCGTTATAGCTGAAATCAAGATGCCGGAACTCAATCTCTCCGCGCAAGGTGGTGGCGGTTTTAAGATCGGGTGCAACTTCCGCATCGGTAATTTCTGAGCGGGCCACCAGGATCTCATTGATGCGGCCCATGGAAGCCGTTCCGCGCTGAAAAATATTGATGACCCAGCCAAGAGCGATAATCGGCCAGGTAAGCAGGATGATGTAAGTATTGAATGCAACAAATTGGCCCAATGTGATGTGGCCAAGAAGCACCTCGCGTCCGCCCAGCCAGAGCACCATCACAACGGCGAATCCCAGCAGCAACTCCAGCGTTGGCCACAGCATGCCGGTAAGCCGTGCCAGTGGAAGGCTGCGGGTCACGTATTCCTGGTTACTGGTCTCAAACAGCGCAATCTCAGCTTCTTCCTGGGCGTAAGCCCGGACCACGCGCGCGCCGGAAAAGTTCTCTTGCGCTCGGGCGGAAATATCGGAAAATTGCGCCTGGATTTTCTCGAACCGCTCATGGATCCTGCGTCCGAAATACTGCACAATAATGCTGGCCAGCGGCAGCGGGGCAAAGGCATACATGGTCAACTTGGGGCTGATGTGCCACATAAAAGCCAGCGCGGCGCCGGTAAATACCAGAGTGTTCGCCGTATACATAATCGCCGGACCAAGCAGCATGCGCACGGCATTCAGGTCATTCGTCGCGCGGGCCATAATGTCGCCTGTGCGGTTCTTCTGGTAATAAGAATAGGAAAGCGATTCCAGATGGCGAAACATGTCATTGCGGAGATCATATTCAATCTCACGTGACACGCCGATCACCAGCCATCGGGTAAGGAACTGAAAAATACCCTTGCTTAAGGCCAGTACCACCAGCAGCAAGGAATAAAGCAGGATTTTGTGCTGTGTAACGCCGTGGTGGTTCAGGTCATCAACCGCGCGTTGGATTACCTGGGGCCAGAGCACGCCCAGGCCGTTATTGAACAGCACCGTAATCGCGCCCCAAAACAGCGTTACGCGATACTTACTCAGGTAGGGCCACAGCGGTTTGAGATTTTTGCCCATGAAAGTTAATAGATGATTTTATCAGGGAGGAAGTAGCAGGCGGGATTGTGGCTGAAGTAGCATGGCGCGGACTTTCTCCGCCGCCTAGATCACGCACTTTGATTGATGGGTTAGAGATTGCGAGTTTCAGTTCCGGTGGCTTCCTGCACGCTGCTGGCAAAACGGTCAGCCTGGCCACGCAGTGCAGAAACCGTCGTGCGGACCTTGTCGCGACCCTGGTTCGCCAGATCACGTGCTGAGTCCGCCAGGTCACCGGCCCGTTGTGTGAGATTTTCGCGGGTTTCTTCGCCGCTCATGGGAGCAAAAAGCATGCCCAACCCAATACCGATACCCAGACCTGCCAAAAAAATCTTTACAGCACTGCTCCCGCTGGATTGAACAGAATCGGATTCCGTGGCGTGTCGCTTTTTGAGTTCGATCGTATTATGTACTTTCTTGCGGGTATGCTCTCGGTTTTGATCTCGAGTTCTGATTAACTGCAAAAGCTCCTGAGATTCTGGAAGGTCCAAAATGCCGTTTTGTTTCGCAAACTTAAGGAACGCTTCCTCATTTTCATCATCCAGTGC
>JBARNL010000615.1:0-2119 GCA_049802955.1 Candidatus Angelobacter sp. | reverse complement strand
TCGCCGAGGATCTGCGGCCTTCGTTCCTGGAACGATTGGTGATCCGCTTCGCCGACCCCTTCCAAAAAAGCAAGAACGGCGGCTTCAGACTCAGCACGCTGTGGGTGGGCCTGGGGCTGTTCGCGGCGCTGGCGCTCTCCATTTTTCTGTACTTCAATCTTGGGAGGCTTTGATCGTTTTATGCAGCATCGTGACAAACATGACGAGAGCCGTCAGCATGGTTCTGGAGCGGAAGAGAGCGGCGTGGCCCTGTTGGTTTTCTTTGTGATCGTGCTCGCTTCAGCCTCGCTCTATATCGCCAATAAGCGCTACCACGTCAGGCCGGCGCAACTCATCGAGGGCACTCTCTATCTGGTTTGTATCGCCGGAGCCGTCTGGGTGACGGTTCACTACCTGTGGACTTTCAAGAAGAAACAAGAGCAAGCCTGGCCTAAGCTTCCGACATATGTCTCTCCGCGCAAGGACCAGTCTCACGTCGAAGATGCCTTCCGGAAAAATGCCATCGTGCTTGGATATGAACGTGAACAGCCGGTCTTATGGACCGACGAAGTTCGCCGGATGCAGGGCATCCTGCTGGGAGCGCCGGGCTCGGGCAAGACCACCGTGTTGCGCAACATCATCGTTCAGGACATCCATCGAATTGCCGGCGGAGAAGCCAATCCACATCGGATTCCGATGATCATCTTCGACGGGAAAGGGGATGGTGGTTTCCTCGACAGTCTTCTCTTTGAGATCGCGGCGGCAGGCCGCCTGCACCAACTGCGCGTGCTTGATCCGACTCGCCCAGACATTTCCGTGCGTTACAATCCGTTGTATGTTCCGGAGGGAGATTCCTACCAGGAACATGCCACCCTGACCTTCGAGTCCTTCGGGCTTACTGACGACTTTTTCAAGTTTCATCAGGCCAACTACTTCAATAATCTGTTTCGCGTTCTCGCCCACACCGGCAAGCGCATCAACTTGTACGACGTGCTCGTTGCCGCCCTTGATGAGCCGGTGCTCAAGGAACAAATTGCTGAGGCCGCTTACCGCATCGAACATCTCTCCGATGTCCGCGTGCAGGACAAATTGAATTTTGGAATGTCGGTCAGGGATCTTGAACAGTCGTTTCAGGACCGCGAACGCGTGACCAAAATCCAGGGGCTGATCAACGAACTGATGGTCTTTGTCGAGGACGATCTGTCGGTCGTCACCGGATCGTATGACAACCTGCTGACCCTCGATGAGGTCATCGACCAGGAGTTGATTTTGTTCGTTTCCCTCAACACCAACCGCAACCCCAGAGCGGTTACGGCGCTCGGCCGGATGCTGTTGCAGAACCTTCAGCTCATGGTGGGAAAGCGCTATTCCAACCGCGACCGCCTGCGCGAGGGCCTGCCCATGGTGAGCATTATCCTCGACGAGTTTGAACCATTCGCCTACCCGAACTTCGCTCGCGTTTTGCAGACGGCACGCGGCAGCAACGTTTCTTTTCTGTTCTCCCTGCAGTCGATTGCGCAATTGGAGAGCGTGGGCCGCGGCTTCCGCAACAACGTGACTTCGGCTCCCAACACCCTCATGTTGATGAAGATGATTGACGAGGAAACGGCCAAGTACTTTCAGAACGCGGCCTCCCAGGTACCCGTCGAGAGGCGCACAGAGCGGGTCCACCGCCGCAGCCTGTTCAGCGAAACCTATGAAAAGACCGGATGGGCCAATGTTACCGATATGAAGGAACCGCGCGTACCAGATGAGCACATCAAGAACCTACCCATTGGGCAGATGCAACTCCTCATGACCGACAGCCGCATGGGTGCTCCCCGGTACTCTCATCTCCATGCGCGCCGGGCTCCCGATTCCCGTCCACAGTTCTTTGAACCGACCATCTATCCGCCGATTGAACCGGCACGGTCACGCTCGAACGGCGCTAATCTGCGTTTCAGGGACTCGTCTTTGGCCAGGCGCTACGCCCGTATCGCGGGACGGAGGAATCGGGAGGCTGTGCCATGAAGTTGCTGATGAACCTCATCTTTTTCGTGCTGATGGGGACCGCATTTGCGGCGACCCAATCACCAAATCCGATACCAAATCCCGACACGGCAAGCCACTCTCGGCCGCGCGGAAACGTGGTGGACTGGAG
>JBARNL010000614.1:0-1615 GCA_049802955.1 Candidatus Angelobacter sp. | reverse complement strand
AGATTGCGATGCGATTTAGGACGGCGAAGATCGAGATAGCGATAGCGGAGGCGCACGTCCTCAGCCGCGGTGGAATCGTCTTCCAACTGGAACGGAGGATTCTTGGCGTTGTTCAGAATATGCAGCTTGCTTGCCATCAGCTCGACTTCGCCGGTGGCGAGATCGGGATTCGCTTTTTGCCTGCGGACCACCTGGCCTTCGACCGCGATTACGAATTCGTTCCGCGCTTGCTCGGCTTTGGCGTGCGCGGCGGGTTGCGTCTCTTTGTTGAAAACCACCTGAATGATGCCAGTGCGATCGCGCACATCGAGAAAGAGCATGTTGCCGAGATCGCGGCGACGCGCCACCCAGCCCATGACTACCGCGTCGTAACCAGCGTCGGTTTCTCGAAGAGCGCCGCAATAGTGAGTGCGTTTCAGATTGCCTAAGAGGTCCAGCACAGTTCCCTTTCGTAAGAATTCCTGGCGCTATATTCTGCTTACAAGTCAAAAAGCGCCACACCAAACGAGCGACCTCTACATTTGCTGTCGAAGAAAGTCGATCAGTTCAGCTTCGATTAATTTTACCTGATCGCCGGTGGCCATGTTCTTGAGCGTCCATTTCTCGTCGGCAATTTCGTTTTCACCGAGGATCAGCGTGTGGCACGCGCCAAGTTTGCTGGCGCGCTCGAGCGATTTGCCAAATTTTAGCTCGGTGGGCGGAATTTCCACGCTGAATCCGGCGTTGCGCAAATCCTTGGCCGCGCGCACCGCGGTGGCGTAGGCTTTGTCGCCCATCCAGGCGATATAAACATCGCGTACCTGCGGCGGCGCGACTTTTCCGTTTTCTTGCAGAGACAAAATCAGACGGTCTTCGCCGATGGCAAAACCGATGCCCTTGGTGGGCGGGCCGCCAAGTAATTCCACGAGGCCATCGTAGCGGCCACCACCGCACACCGCATGTTGCGAGCCAAGCCCGGGAGCGGTAATTTCAAAAGTAGTGCGCATGTAATAGTCGAGTCCGCGAACCAGCCGCCAATTTTCTTGGTACAAAATGCCGCGCAACTGCAGCTGACGCTTCACCGCTTCGTAGTGCGCAGCGCACTCCGCGCAAAGATGATCGGCGATGCGCGGCACCGTGGCGATAATCGGTTGCTCGTGCTCGAGTTTGGAATCGAGCACCCGCAGCGGATTGGTTTCTATGCGGCGTTGCGAATCGGCCCCAAGTTTTTCTTTCACCTTGAGAAGTTCGGTGCGCAGCAGCTCGATATATTTCGGGCGGCAATCGCGGCAGCCGATGGAGTTAATGTCCAGTTGCGTACCGCGCAAATCCACTCTGTCGAAAAAGGTGATCAACATGTCGATGAGTTCAGCGTCGATGGCCGGAGCGTCGCTGCCGCCAAGAACTTCCGCGCCGATTTGATAAAACTGGCGATAGCGCCCTTTTTGCGGGCGTTCGCGGCGAAACATCGGGCCGGTGTAGTACAGCTTAACGGGCTGCGGAAGCTGCTGCATGCTGTGCTCAATGTAAGCGCGACACACGGAAGCGGTTGCTTCAGGACGGAGGCTGGTGGATTCGCCAACCGTCGAGTCTCGCGATGACTCCGCAGCCGAATCGGCTTGGTCGGCGAAGGTGT
>JBARNL010000613.1:0-1885 GCA_049802955.1 Candidatus Angelobacter sp. | reverse complement strand
GGGCGCACCTTAGCCGCCGTGGAACGCCTGACCCTTGCCGCAGGATGCTCTTATTTCTGCCACAACGATTACCCCGGCTTCCAGGAAAATTTGCAGTACTTTGGCACACGGCTTTCAAAGCTGCAGGTGGACACGCGCGCCGTGGCGCGGGCGCTGGAACTCTATCAATCCTGCTGTGAACCTTATATTGCCGGCCTTTTCCCTGAGCGCGAAGCGGAAGCTAAAGCAGCGCTGGAAATGCTTTCGTCGGTTTCATTCGTGATTGTTTCCGGCGCATATTTCGATTCCAAAACTCTGGAATCCTCTACTCTGCTGCGCCTGCTGGATGCCGAATTGGCTTCCGCCGATCTGAGCGCATTGCTGAACAAAGTTCTGGACATCACAACGCAGACATTCCAGGCGTCGCTGGGCATCATTCTTTTGCGCGATGCCGAGATTGGAGCGTTGCGCATCTCCGCTTCCGTGGGCATGGAGACCGACGTGCCGGAAGATTTCAAAGTCGAACTGGGCAACGGCTTTTCCGGAAAGATTGCGACGACCGGCGAGCCTAACATGATCCTGGATACAAGCGTGGAGACAGGCGCGTTGCGGCCGATGATCCGCATTAAAGCCAAGTCTCTTTGGGGCGTGCCGCTGAAGGCGGATGGCGAAACTATTGGCGTGATGGTGATTGGTTTTCCTAAACCATATGAATGGCTGCCGACAGAGCGCGAGTTGATGCGCGCCATTGGCGACCGCACAGCTCTGGCGATTGAACGCGCGCGCATGACCGACGCATTGCGCGAACGCGAGCAGAGGATCGCGGAACTCTCAGGGCATCTGCTGCGCGTGCAGGAAGAAGAGCGCAAACGCATTAGCCGCGAACTGCACGACGAAACGGGACAGGCGCTGATGGTGATCCGGCTATATCTGGGAATGATGGAAACCGGAAGCACCGGCAAAAACGTGCGCGGCAAAATACGCGAAACTGTTGAAGTAGTGGACCGGACGATCGAGGGCATTCGCAGAATTATTGGCAAGCTTTCTCCGCTGGTGCTGCAAGAGCTGGGATTGGTGGCCGCGATCCGCAAAGAAGCAAAAGATTTTGCCCGAAATACGGGCGTGAAAGCGCGCGTGATGATTGCCGAAGATGTAGGCCGGCTGGCGTCAGGCACCGAACAGGCGATTTATCGAGTGGTGCAGGAAGCGCTGCACAATGTGGCCAAACACGCGCAGGCAAAGAACGTCACAGTGCAGGTTGAGCGCGCGGACCAGTTAGTGCAAGTGGTAGTGGAAGATGATGGCGTTGGAATTCAGTCGCGCAGCAGCAACTCTCGCGACCACTCTTTTGGGCTGGCTGGAATCAAAGAAAGAATAGCAATGTTGGGCGGGACCTCACGCGTGATCTCGACCAAAGGGAAAGGCACGCGGATTGAAATAAGCGTACCTGCGGGCGATGAAACGCAAGTTGTGGATCGCCAGCTGGCGCACGCGGCACATGCAGTGCATAGACCGAATTAAAGAAAAGGATACTCCCCCATGCCGAAGATTAAATGTTTACTCGTAGATGATCACACGCTGTTTCGCCAGGGCGTACGCAGGTTGCTGGAAAGCGAAAGCGATTTTGAAGTCGTGGGCGAAGCCGCCGATGGCGGAGAAGCCGTGGAAAAAGCGCGCGAATTGCGGCCTGACATCGTGCTGATGGATATCGGCATGCCGGGACTGTCGTCGTTTGAGTCAGCGCGGCAAATCAAGAAAAACCGCATGGAGACGAAGATCCTCTTCCTGACCATGTATGAAGATGAAGATTACCTGGTGCAGTGCCTGGAAGTTGGCGCGTCAGGATATGTGCTGAAGGATACGCCCGCGCCGCAACTGCTGACTGCCGTTAAGGACGTCTATAAAG
>JBARNL010000612.1:0-5229 GCA_049802955.1 Candidatus Angelobacter sp. | reverse complement strand
AGTTTATTGCAGCAGTGGCCAAGCTCATCGGTTCGCCGGCTGGGCAAACGCTGGAAAAGGCGGCAGCAGGATAGCAGGGAAGTTTATTTAAGAGATGACGCTAAGCAAGAAAACTCGGGTGCTGATTGTGGACGACTCGGCGTTTATGCGCAAGGTGCTGCAAGGAATCATTGCGTCCGATCCACAGCTTGAAGTATGCGGTGAGGCGCGTGACGGACGAGACGCCGTGACTCAAACCGAGACGCTTAAGCCCGACGTGATCAGCATGGACATCAACATGCCGCACGTGGATGGTCTTCAAGCGACGGAGATCATCATGTCCAGTAATCCGCGGCCGATTTTGATTGTGAGCTCGGAATCGCGGGAAGGCGCGGATGTCACATTGAAAGCGCTCGAACTAGGTGCGATTGATTTCGTCCCCAAGCCCAGCGGCGGTGTTGATCTGGACATGAGTTCGGTAAAAGAAGAATTATGCCGCAAACTCAAGATGGCGGCGAAAGTTCGCGTGGTCCGTACGGCAACCCGGTCTAAGTTGCAGCATGAGGTAGCTTCGTCGTCACCGCGAGTAGATCCCGCTTCAAAGAATGGTGACAACGGTCTGCAAGAAGTCCGCGCAGCTGTAAATGCGGCCGCCAAAGGTGCAGGAAAATTTCCCATCATCGTGTTGGCATCCTCCACCGGTGGGCCAGCTACGCTGATGAAGTTTATCCCGTACTTCCCCAAGGATTTTCCCGGAGCGGTGATCCTGGTGCAACATATGCCGGCAAACTTTACCGCCCAGTTCAGCAGCCAATTGGCGGAAGTCTCACAGATCAAGGTGAAAGAGGCGGAAGCGGGCGAAATTATTGTTCCCGGCCAGCTTTATGTTTGTCCCGGCTCACATCACTTGCGGGTTTCGCCCACAGGCAGAATCTCCCTTGATGATGGACCGCGCGTCAGTGGCTATCGTCCCTGCGCCGATCTCACTTTCGAAAGCGCGGCGGAGTACGCAGGGCCGATGACGATCGGAGTGATTCTTACGGGGATGGGCAATGACGGCGCGAAGGGCGCGCAGATGATTCGCTCAGTGAGCGGGCACGTGATCGCGCAGGATGAATCAACGGCTGTAATTTTCGGCATGCCCCAGGAGGCCATCAAGACTGGAGCGGTGGACCAGGTCTTGCCGATGGAAGCGATTTATCAGGGAATCGAGAAGCGCGTTCTGTACATTTTTGGCGCGGCGAAAGTGGGGGCATTGTGAAGCCCTTGAAGCAGCTGCGTCCGCAGCCTCAAGCAGCGCGAGAAGACGTGATTGTGTTCGCGGTGGGCGGATACAAACTCGCCATTGCTGCGGGGGCGGTCAAGGAAATCCGAGGCATGGATGACCTGCACCCGTTCAAGCTGGGCGGACTCTCAGCGCAGATTGCCAAATTAAAGTACACGCTGGAGCGGAATGGCGCCACGTATTTTGTAATTGATGCCGCGCAGCATTTTCGGCTGCCGGCTTCGAATGCATCGCGTGTAATGGTCCTGCGCAATATGCCCACCGGCGTGCTGGTGGATTCGACTGACCGCATCATGGAGATTGCAGCGCTGCATGCATTGCCACCGGCTTTTACCCATGAAGAGCGAGGATGGTATCGGGGCCTGGCAGTGATGAATGGGCTGGTTGTACCGGTAGTGAATCACAATGTTTTCCTGAATCGGCCGGAACTGGAAATTGTGCGTGCCGGGCTGGAACGCGTGCGTGGCGTGGTGACGGTATGAGCGCGGAGCCTGACAAATCGTACGTGCTCTTTCCTTTGGGCGAAAAGCGCTTTGCGCTGCGGGCAGAGACGGTGACTGAACTGGCACGGCCAGATAGCGTGCAAACATTTCCGCATCGCACGCCGTTGCTCGCGGGTGTACTGGTGCGGCGGGGAAGGATAGTTCCGGTGTGCGACGTTGCCCAGGTACTGGTTGGACCGGCAGCGCCGCCAAGAAAGTTCTATTTGATTGCGAACTGCAAAATCGGAGCGCGGCAGGAATTGACGGCTGTGCCGGTCACGGGCGAATGTGAACTGGCCAGCGCCTCAAGCGTGCCGCTCACGGGCAGTGAGCCGCCATACATCGACGGCTTGCTGGCTATTGGGGATGAAACCGTCGCGGTGGTGGCGCTGGAAAAGCTGATCTGCGCGGAGGCGACGGCATGAACCCGACAGTCGCCACGCCCGCCAAAATTTTGCTGATTGATGCCAACGTGTTTCTGGCCCGCCGCATAACTGAAGCGCTCAAGCTTGAAGGATTTGAAGTGGTCCACACAACGCAATCGGGCTACGCGCTGACGATGCTGGAATATGACACGCCTTCAGCCATCCTGTGCTCGACCAACCTGCGGGAGATCAGCGCGCATGATTTGCCGCCGATCATCAATGCCGATCCCAAGACCGCGCATATCCCAGTGATCGCACTGGGCGATGGCGGCGATCAGGCCTTGATGGAAGCTTTCCGCTCCGGCTGTGCCGATTATGTGGATAAACGGTTGGGGCCGGAACTGATCGCAGCGCAGATCAAGACCTTTCTACGCAGCAGCGCTGAGGGTTTCCATCCCGTGCAGATGCTGAATTCCTCTGACGAAGGACTGACTGGCAGCCTTTCACATCTTGATCTGCCCGGCGTGGTCCAGATGCTGGTACATTCTCGGCAGACCGGCTCGCTCTCTGTGAACGCAGGAGATATCGACGGGATTGTCTTTTTTGAGAATGGCAATATCACCCATGCCGAGAGTGGAGACCGCATCGGCGACGATGCCGTTGTCCATATTGTGAAGCACTGTAACGGCGTGGATGCCGGATCCTATAAATTTTTGCCCGGAGAGAGCGCCGCCACGCGTACCGTGCTCCGCTCGGCCACGGAACTGATGCTGGAAGCTCTGCGGGAACTGGATGAATCTGCGCACGACAACGGTGATGGAGGTTTTAGATGAGCACGATTCCCACTGTCTATTTTATCGACGACAGTGCGACCATGCGCGAAGTGATCAAGATCGCGTTTCGCCGCGAAAACATCAACGTGGTGGCTTGCCATGATGCAGCTACCGCGCTGACGGAAATCGAAATGGCGAAGCCGGATATCGTGATCACTGACGTAATCATGCCGGACAAGGACGGTTATGATGTTTGCCAGCATATTAAGTCGCATCCTGAACTGGCGAAGACCCCTGTGATCCTCATGTCGGGCGTGGTGAACCGCGCTGTGGCGGAAAGGGCGTTTGCCGTGAAGGCAGACGAGCTGCTGCGCAAGCCTTTTCAGCCGCAAGACTTGATTGCGCGCGTCAAGCATCTGCTCAAGACCAATGGCGCTCCTGTTCCCACACCTGCCGCTGCCGCGAATGCAGCGGTTGCGCTCAGCAGTATTTTTTCCGCGGCAGCATCAACGCCGATGCCGCCGCGTTCTGTTCCCGTGACGCCCGCGCCAGTTCAGCAACGGGCTGCGGCCACAGTGGCTGCTCTTGCGCCTGCAATGCCATTGCCGATCACGGCAACCGCTGCTGTTCCTCTGCCACAGCCAGTTGCGGTTGGAGCTCCTGTAGCAGCCGTCCCAAGTTCGCCTGGTCAAGCTGCTGTAGCGAACGGAAATGGCGCGGCCTCAGCAGCAAAAGCGGCTCCGCTCAATGACGCGGGAAAATTGAAGATCGAGATTATGCGGCTGGAAGGCTTGGTAAAAAAGCTCCAGTCAGAATTGCAGGCCGAGCGTGAGTATTCAAGAGCGCTTGAGGCGCATGTAAAGACCTTGCAGGAGTCCGATTAATCTTCTGCGAATCGCCGCCCCGAGTGAGCACGCGCTATTTGAGTAGAGCTTGCGCCGGATGGTCTGTTCCAGCGCCTCTTTGCGCCATTCCTGGGATGGTCACGGGCAAACGTCCGTGAAATGGAATCTCTCCGAACAGTGCTTTTACTGCTCCTGTCTCAGAAGTGATGGCATTCGAGTAAGCGCAGACGTAATTTTCAATCTGCGGAAAATCAGCTAGGAAATAGGGCGACCCAAAACTTACCACCACGGTCTTGTCCATCTTCGCTTCAAGAATCGATTGCAGCAAAGCCGCCGTGGCGTCCGGGACGGAAATGGAATTCACGCCGGTAGCGCCTTCCTTTCGCACAGCGCGCCCAGGAGCAGGAACGAGATAGATAGCAGCTAAAATGTTCTCCGCCGAAGCAATCGCACTCTGAATTTCTGCGGAACTGCCGACGGCGATGCGTGGGTCCACAAAGATGAAGCGGGCATCGGGCACGCGAGCCCGTAGTTCACGTTGCAACTGGCGTCCATTATCATTGCGTAGATCATCCGTAAAGATGATGCACAAAAACTTGCTTCCTTCCTTTTCCACGGCTCCATAAGCCGGACCAGAAGATGGACGGCTTTGTCTTTGTAGCGGCAGCATGCGGCCGTTGTCGCGGACCAGAGTAATGGCGGAATCGGCGATTTGCTGCGCGATGGCCAGATTTACAGGACTGGAGATAACCGAAGAAAGCTTGTTGATATCGACCTGGCTGGCTTTATTCAACCCAACGCTCGCCTTGGCGCGCAAAATCTTCAATACGGATTCATCAATGCGTTTCTCCGGGATCTCTCCCCCGCGGACGGCGCTCAAGAGGCCTTTGTACGCCGCATCAAGATCGGTGAACAGAATCAGCATGTCATTTCCGGCTTTTACTGTGTCAATTGCAGCGTGCCGCGCGGCTGCCGAACCGCCTTCTGGATAGACGCTGGTGAGACCGGCCATATCCATAGCGTCAGTCATTACCAGACCTTTAAAACCGAGCTGTTGCTTGAGGATCCCTTTAACGACAGCGGGCGAGTTGGTTGCCACGCGGGACGGATCTGGTTCGAGCGCTGGAGCTGTGATGTGCGCGACCATCACGGCATCTGTTCCGGCGGCGATTGCGGCGCGAAAGGGTGGAAGGTCAATCTGGTTAATCTGTTCGCGGCTTCGATTTACCGCCGCTAATCCCAGATGCGAGTCGGTGGCAGTGTCGCCGTGGCCGGGAAAATGCTTGGCGGCGGTAAGAAGGCCGTTATTGCGCGCACCGCGAATATACGCCGCCACCAGTGAGCTTACCTGCGCGGGATCTTCTCCAAATGATCGGGTGTTGATGACTGGATTGGCGGGGTTGGAATTCACGTCGGCGATGGGCATCAGGTTCCACTCCACGCCAATGGCGCGGGATTCCTGCGCGACAATCTTTCCAAACTGCTCGGCAAATTCCGGTT
>JBARNL010000611.1:0-3573 GCA_049802955.1 Candidatus Angelobacter sp. | reverse complement strand
ATAGTGACCAGTGCCAAGTTGAACGTAGAAGCGCTCTGCCCAAGTAGCTTGCGTGGCGAGGTCTAGTTTCTCTACCAGTCGATGCTCCATGTCAGCATCGGTGGCCTTGGCTGGATTGGTTGGTGTTGTCATCGAAGAGAAGACACGGACTTTTTCGGGGTCCCGGAGCAGCAGTACAGTTGCTACTCCTTGATTCCAGAACTGCCGATGTGCTTCGGCTGCAACTCTGGCGGTGACCGGCTTTGCCTCCTCTCGGAGATAAACCGTGGGAATACCGTTGAGAGTCAGAATACCCTTGAGGTCCATCTCCTCCCAGGCTCGGAGCAACATGTGTTGATAGGCGAAAAGCTCCGAAGCCCGCAGAATTTCGTCTCGCGAGTGGTAGTACTTAAACCCTGGTGGAGGATCGGGCAGCGGCAGTGGCTGAGCGGCGCTCATTTGGTCAAGAACCTGATAACAGCTCGACCAACCCCTTGGATTTGCATGTCAACAACGGGTATCAGATCAGGGTAACGGGAGTTTTCGGCGCGAAGCCACACTTTCCTGCCCTTACGAACAAAAGTTTTCAATGTGGATTCATTGTCAATCAAAGCGGCCACTACGTCACCATTCTTCGGCGCAGCCTCATGCTCTAACAGCACAATATCACCATCAAAGATTTGGCGGTCAATCATGGAATCGCCCGTGACGCGAAGCGCGAAAGCCCGGGAGCGATCGGGTATACCGTAACATGCGGGGTCAAGCGCTAACCGCTGCTCTGCCATGGCTTCACGCGGCAGTCCCGCAGCAATGCGTCCCAGCAGCGGTATGCCAGCGCGTTTTCGCACCAACCGGAGACCTCTGGCACGCCCCTTTTCGCGCGTCAAAAAACCTTTCCTTTCTAAGGCAGAAACATGATCCGCCGCAGCTTTCGGACTCTTGTATCCAAAGCGTTCACAGATTTCTCGGAATGTCGGCGGTGGTTCGCCGTTCTCGCTCCGCTCCTCAAGGAAGCGAAGAATCAGTTGCTGTGGAATTGTGAGCTCGCATGACATGCTAAACAATTGTATAGTACCGAGCGGCACGCCTTTACGCAACACGTGATTCTAAAATAAGCTCTTGCCTCGACAGATTCTGCCGTCCCGTCTTCATCCAACTAGCCCCCAAGATCGGTTGATCCAGAGACAATCCATCCTCGATATTTCCGTTGTTCCTCAGTGTTCCCCGAAGTCTAGAGGTAAGACGTAAGCTCATTTTTTATTAATCTGTTATCTGAGCCCCGCACCTTTGGAATAGCGCTCGGTGAACCACCAGGAACACCCCGAATCTCCCGGAATAACATTCTGATTGGGACGACTCGTTGGTACGACTTTTTCTGAGCCAGCACGGCAATCATCCCGAATTACTCACCAAGGCTTCCCTGCTTCATCGGGGCACGACTCTACAACCACATACCACAAATTGAGACGCCGGAGCGCGACTTGCAGCGTTCCTTCCGGCGCGATCAGCCCTTGACTCCGGAGCAATGTCTGGAAGTGCCCCCCAACCTCGAATCTCTGATATCGTTGTCGGGACATGCGAGACGCAGATGTATGGCGAGTACTTCGTGATCAGCTCAAAGCAAAACACGGGGCCGATGAAAACACAATACTGGTGGAGGAACTCGGCCTCTGTCGCGGCACTTCACGGGTATCCATTACAGCAGGTGTGATGTCCAATGGCGGATGGGAGTTTTTATGCCCTTGCAGCATTGGGTAAGCATCGGCCCGGTCGCGAGCCGCCGCTAAACTTCCTTGGATTTGTGCCAAAAGGCTCGGACTAACTGAGCGCCAGCGGGCGGATTCACCGGTGCAAAGTTGTCCAGTTCATCGGATGGTTGATAACGCCGCCCGAGATTTGTCAAATTCGACGGCGAATTGTTAACTCAACAGTGTTACGCACGTTAGAATTCCTTGGATGACGGGGTGACATATCCGGTTCAGAGACACTGAGACCTGATGACGATCTTGAGATCCTGGAATAGCGCCGAAGTTGTACCGGGCCCGCGCAGTCCGATTACATCGAATTTATCGAGAAATGTGCTGGCGTCATCACTGTAGCTCTGTTGATCAAATTTGCAATGACGTTTAGCTGGAGACCCGCGAATGGATTTCACAACGCCGAATATCGAAACGCTTCGGCAACTCTACAGAGAGAGCTTGGTCGCCAAGGCTTTTCTTGACCATGCTGCGCGGCGCGAGCGTGATCAGTCAGAAACAAAGGTTGACCGCATCCTGATTCTTCTTAGGGCAGAGGGTCATGAATTTCGGCGGCGCGAGATCCTTGATCTTTTTCGGAAGCTGCAAGATCAGGGATTGGGGCAGTTCGTAGAGGGCCGGCGTGGATGGCCATCCAGATTTGTGTGGAGCACCGGCCTGACGAGTGTCGGAAGGGCTGCCATCGGGGAACCACAGATTATTGAGCACATTTCTACCGAAGATAGTGTTCTCGACGAAAGCTGCAAGGATATTCATTCTCCCCGCACAGATCGGCCAGCAAACACGGTTACCAGTACCGACGACTCTGGGGGAGAGGAACTGGGCGACGTTGGTGGCACCGGGCTCGAAGAAGAAGACACAGGCGGCGGTTTCGAAATAACCGAACCGTTTGATCCAGCGCGTATTCGAGTAGACACGAAACCAATGGTGATCTCCCTTCTCATGGATCGCATTCGGAACAAAGAGATTGATTTGACTCCAGGCTTTCAGCGCAAAGGGGGAATCTGGAGCACAAAAGCGAAGAGTCAACTAATCGAGTCCTTGTTGATCCGAATTCCGCTGCCGGCCTTCTATATGGACGGGAGTGATGAAAGCAAATGGCTCGTAGTGGATGGATTGCAACGTCTCTCGACACTCAAAAGCTTTGTAATCGACAAGTCATTGTTACTCTCAGGATTGGAATTTCTGAGGGAGTGCGAAGGGAAGAAGTTCGATCAGCTACCCCGAAACCTTCAGAGACGCATATTGGAGACGCAAGTCACCGTATTCTTAATTCAGGAGAACACGCCGCCTGAGGTTAAATTCAACATCTTCAAGCGAATCAACACCGGCGGCTTGCCGCTATCGAGCCAAGAGATTCGTCACGCCCTGAATCAGGGAAGGGCCAGCTCCTTGCTGCAAGATCTGGCGGAATCGGCAGAGTTTAGGACGGCCACGAACGAAGGAATTCGCGATGATCGAATGGGGGACAGAGAATGTGTGCTGCGACTTTTGGCATTCATGCGAACCTCATATCGCGAGTACAAATCAAAGAATCTCGATGCCTTCCTTAACCAATGCATGATTGAGCTCAACAAATTCCCAGACTCGGACATGCAAGACCTGGATAGGCGATTTAGAAGAGCTATGGTTGATTGCTATCGCCTCTTCGGCGATCGAGCCTTCCGGAAGCAAAATCGAGAGAACGCACGACGCTCTCCGATTAATCGTGCGCTGTTTGAAGTATGGGCTACAAATATTGAATCACTGCCTGCTGCTGATGTGGATCGCCTGGAGGCAGAGAAGGAAGGCTTGCGAGAACGTTTTCTCTCGCTGTTGGAAGACACTAATTTCGAGG
>JBARNL010000610.1:0-4773 GCA_049802955.1 Candidatus Angelobacter sp. | reverse complement strand
GGATGCAGTCGCGAAGGTTCAAAGCCATCGTGATCGTATTATCGTTGTTGGTGGTCACTTTTCTAATGGGGTGGGCTGCGTTCTTTACCTCGCACGAATACTTGCCTTTGGCCGTGCTCGGCGTTTTTTACGGAGTCATGCTGTCCTATCCCGCCACTAAGTTGCTCGGACCTAAACTGCAATCGGCCCTTGGCGGTCTACTCGGTGGAATCAGTGTGGGAAACATCAGCTCCAAGGTAGCGACCGGGACATCCGCGGTTAGATCACTTTCCAGATTCATCAACAGCACCGTTCAACAGCTGATTATCCTTGTTCCAGACCCGAAAGCTCAGTCATTGGAAGACGGAATCGTTGTTTGTATTTGGATGGCACTGGTAACAATGTTCCTGATCATTGCAACCAATGCCTATCTGGGGGACAATGTCACATCCACTACACCGGCTCGTATCCCGCCAGTTCTCGCGCCGCAAAATACTGCAGTGGGACATGCTGCCGGCCATTAGCCTTAGCTCTGTGCAGGTATCCGGATCACCTGATGCTCGCCGCATCCCGTACTCACGGAGTTTTTGATCTGGTCCAAAACGCTCTTTCCGTATTTCAGCAAAAAATATGCCCCGCCAATTTCTCGTTCCTGCAATTCCTTGTTGGGATAAAGTGCGGTGATCAGCTCATCGGCATGGCGCAGGACTTCAGTATTTTTCCGCGCTTCTGATCGCGCGGCTTTGTCGCGAATGCCCTGCAACTGGTAGCGCATCTTTGATCCCGCATTTTCCGCGGCATCAACCAGTGTTTTGTCCAGCTTTTCCAGCGGCCCCTGGATGAGCATTAGCGCCTTCTCTACATGCTCCGCTGCCAGATCAAAACTCTTGAGGATGCTATCCGGCAATGCGCGACTGGCCACCAGTTCGCGGGTTTTTTCCGGCGTATTGAAAAGGTCTGGAAGAGATAGCTGGTAACGGTCCATCAGCTTGGCCGTGCGGGGTTCAATCAGTGTGGCAAAAAATCGCGGGACAATCGGCGTCACTCTGCCGGCCAGCTTGCGGTACACAACTTCAATCTGGGCAAAGTACGCGACCTCAGCAGGCCCGCCGATATAGCACAACGTGGGCAACAAATAATCCTGCATCAGCGGCCGCAGCAGCACGTTCGCGCTGAACTTCTCCGGACATCGCTCCGCTTCATTCAGTAATTCCGCGGCTGCCAGCTTGCGCTCGCCAATAAAAAACTCGCCGTCCTGGTGGCGCACCGGCATTCTGGTCCCGTCTTCAAAATAGAAGCACAGAGTGTGTGAAGGCGTTACTTTTACCTGCGCGTGGTATCCTGCCGCTTCCAACTCGTGATTGCGCGCGACCAGGGCCTGGTTGATTTCGTCGGATTTCTCCAGTGCCGCGCGAAATACCGGCTGCGCAATGCAGTGCAGCTCTGCATCGAGTGGGTTTAAAAAGACCACACCCATATCAGAAAACACCTTACTATAGAACTTCGCAAAAGCCGTTCCAAACGTTTCGCCCTTGCGGTAGCTCTCAGCAAGTAGTTCGCTGATCTCTGATTTTCCAAACAGCGCTTCCACCTGAGCCACCGCAGCCGTGATCTCATCCGTGAATACAATGTTCCCGACCGGCGAGCCTTCGTGGTGTGGCACGTTGACCGTGAATTTCTGCAGATGGTCCCCAGCGGCCAGGTTTACCGTATTGATTTCTTCCAGATCGTGGTCTTCTGTGGCCAGCCAGAACATTGGCACCGCGCCGGCCTTTTCCGCCATCAGGACAGCCGTAAGCGCTTTCAAAATGCAAAACGTCGGCCCGCCAAACAAGCCAACCTGCTGCCCCGTCACGACAACCGGAACGCCCTGCCGCAGCCGCTCGATATTTGCCAGCGTTTTTTCGCCCGCGCCAAACTCCCGGTTCTGCCGCTCCAGAATCGACGCCACCGCCTGCCGCCGCTCCGCCGGATAATTGATTTTCTTGATCTCGTCCGCCCACCAGTCCTGGCTCAGAGGCGGTCGCGCATAAAACTGCTTTACCCGGTCAAAGTGATGGAGGTAATCATTAAACAGGCGGGTAGTGTGGGGAATACTTGAAAACGGCAGACACTCGGTATCCACGTTTGGGCTCTCTACCATTTGCATAGACTCATTGGACTCACGCCGGCTCGGCTGGTTGCACAAAAATCTGCACATTCTGGCGCGTGTCGATTGTAAAGGAACAACACAGAATCCGGCGTAACATGCGCGGTCTATTGAGAACGGGGGTAAAAACAGCGTTCGATGCCTGGCTCTTCGTAGGCCGCTGCTCGTGGAGTTTAAATCCAATCTCCAGGGGTGGTGGTCAGGCTGATTAGGTATGTACGGAGCGACACGTAAACCCACAATCTTTATCTCATTCGCGGGAAATACATCCCCGCCTATCGGAATACTGTCCCGATCAAAATGCCATCCCGAGCAAAATGCCATCCCGAGCAAAATGCCATCCCAAGCAAAATGCCATCCCGAACCTCCGCAGCCGAGGCTTGCTGAGGCGAGTGAGGTGAGGGAACTGCTCCGCGGCAGCATCGCGTGAGCCTGCATGCTCGCGTGAATTGCGCTATGCGCAGCGACACTCATTGAGCGACGCGTATATTTCGACGTAGAGACGCAGCATTGCTGCGTCTCAAAGCTGCCAGAAGAGCGGAGCAGCGGACGTCACGACACCAAAACTCAATTCCCTATAAAATGAATATTCCCGCGCCGGGATGGCGGAACTGGCAGCAAGGAGCCGGAAAGTTGCCTGTCACTATTGAACGTCTGAAAGCAGTCTCGTATCTCAAACCTGAGAATCTGGGGGACGGGCGAGTGGTTAACCTGATGCCCCTTTGGGATGGAAGCACATGGCATCAGTGGTTTGATTTGCCGGACCGTCTAATCGATCTAAAAATTGTGGACGTATCGGAAGGCGATTACATAGGAAAAGCTGCGGCGAAGCCATCAGACCTTTTCATCCCTTTCATTGATTTCATGTGGCAAAGGGCCAGTTGGCCGGAAATCACCGACCTTATCGTCGCCATTGCTGATGACTTTCACAACATGGGAACGTCAGTTGCCAAGTTACGGCTGGTGTTTGATTCTCGGAAGAAACTTTCTTCCGTAGGAGCTTCACGTTTTGCGTCGACGGAGCTTGAGTACCTGGTAATGCTCTGTCGCACAGTATTCGATGTCATGCAGGAGATGATTTCAATCATATGGGCAAAATATGTTCAACTGCACGATGCAGAGGCGGAGCAACAGCGCAAGCGAGGTAAGCTGCCGGACAGATTCTCCAACATGGTGCTTATTGACAAGAAGCGGCCTCGCACAGCAGCCGAAATTGAGCAGAAGTATGGAATCCCGAAACCGTTAGCAGAGGAGTACGCAAAAATCGCCCCTTTTTTCTCGCGGTTACGGGACGTGAGAGACAACGTTGTGCATGGACGCAAGGGAATTGGTCACGTATTCGATACCGAGCGAGGATTCTGCGTTGATCCCAAGCGTTTGCCTTTTTCGCAGTTCACAGGTTGGCGTGATGACCACCGTGACAATGAAAATATAGTGTCGGTTCTGCCGTGGATAGCTGATGTGATTCTGCAAACGATCGATATGTGTAACAGGCTGATGGGTGCTTTCGCCCAAGTCGTGGCATTCCCTGCGGAGATAGCGCCGGGGTTTCGCATCTTTATTCGCGGGCCTCACAATGCGGCTCTGGCAGACGTGATTGCTGTTCATCATGGCGGTTCGCCCTGGTGGGAAGAGAAACGGAACCAGCCAGAGGGGACCGAGTGACATCACACTGCCACCAGCATTTCTCGCGTGGTTGGGACTGAATCAGGAGAAATCCGGTAAACTGCTATTCTGTAAGTCGTTAACTTATCTCGGCCGGGATGGCGGAACTGGCAGACGCAGCGGACTTAAAATCCGCAGGGCTTAAACGGCTCGTGGGGGTTCGAGTCCCCCTCTCGGCACCAATTAAAACATTTCGAGCGAAGCGAGGAATCGTTCTGTAATTCAATCGATCCTTCGGCTCCGCTGACGCTTCGCTCAGGATTTCGGCAGCGGGCTCCCGCTTTCGCTCACGCCGCTTATCGCCTCAACTTAAAAAATCACCCGTTAGTATTCGATCTCTTGATCGTCAGACGATGTGCCTTCCGTCTCTGCTTTTTCTTGGCCAATTGTGCAATGGCATACTTGTTGGTTGGGGCTGGTGCAGCAGACTTTTTCTCGCCTTTTGCTTTGGACTCAGGCATTAAATTTTCCGGATTGCTGCTTGCTGTTGTGCTCATTATTTCTCCTGTTAATTTTCTTTGTAACTGCGTACGCTATTTTGCCGCGGATATAAAGCGCGTATAAACTGTGCTTTAAGCCTTACGCAACGGCTTGCCGCAACGCATGCAATTGGCCTCTGCCCGGGCCGTAATGGCGTGGCACGCCGGACACATTGTTTGCGATCTGTACCTCGCGACCCTTATTCTGAACGAATTCATTTTGTAGATCCTGAACAGTGCGACCGTTGAAATTAAGGCGACAAAGATGCTAAGACAAATAGTGCTTGGGTCCATAATAAGAAACCTTCCCAACATGCGCTGATATTCGCCGTGAGGAGCTAACCCCTCCGGATTCAGTTGTGCCAGAGTGCCATCGCGAGAGTGGAGTGGTAAATCCAGAGATGCGAAGCAGAGAGCGACTACCTTGGCTTCAAGACTAGCCCCAGGCTGATGTTAAAGCAAATGATTTAGCGGAACAGCGCAGCCATTGGTAATAAGACT
>JBARNL010000609.1:0-6975 GCA_049802955.1 Candidatus Angelobacter sp. | reverse complement strand
AAGCTCTCTCATGCAAAGGAGAAATCGTTTACGTAGTTGGCGGCGCAAACTCGGCCGGCCAGGCTGCAATGAATTTTGCCAAGTACGCTGAACGCGTTGTAATTCTGGTGCGCGGCTCTTCTCTCGGCAGCACCATGTCGCAGTATTTAATTGAACAGATAGAGCAAACACCAAATATCCAGCTCTGGACACATGCTAATGTCGCTGAAGCGCATGGTGAAACCCATTTGGAAGAGATTTCCGTGCTCTGTTCAGACACCAACAAAATCGAGCGGGTGCCTGCCACTTCCATGTTCATCTTTATTGGCGCGCTGCCACGGACTGACTGGCTAAGCGACCTGGTGGAGCGGGACGAGCGCGGCTTTATCCTGACCGGTCCTGACCTCATGTGGGACGGTAAACGTCCAAAGAGTTGGACGTTGGAACGCGATCCTTTCCTTTTGGAAACGAATATTCCCGGGCTGTTCGCGGTGGGCGATGTCCGGCACGGTTCGGTTAAGCGCGTTGCTTCCGGAGTTGGCGAAGGCTCAGTAGCCGTGCAATTCATTCATCAGTACTTGAGCAAGGTATAAGCATGGTAGAAAAATCAGAATTGCTCCAGGTGCCGGTCTTCGCTGATCTCCCTAACGATCAGATTGAATGGTTCATCAGCCAGTGTGAGGAACTCCATATCAAAGCTGGAGAGACCTACATTCATCAGGGCGATCCTGCCGACTCAATGTTTGTAATTCTTGAAGGACAAATGCAGGGTCGAGGCGAATTTGGCGGTGAGACGTTTTTCTTCAATAGCAAGGCGGGAGACATCGGAGGCGTGCTGCCTTTTTCGCGGATGAAGCTTTATACCGTGAGCGGTCGCGCAATTACTGATAGCCGCCTGCTGAAATTTCCGGTAACGCGTTTCCCGCAGCTAATCCAAAAAATGCCGGACCTGACGCAGCGCCTTGTTGCCCTGATGTCAGACCGCATCCGTGAAGCTACACGGGTAGAGCAGCAGCGTGATCGATTGGCAAGCCTGGGCAAGCTTTCTGCCGGACTGGCGCATGAACTCAATAATCCCGCATCGGCGGCCAAGCGCGCCACCAGCCAGCTTCGAGCCACCATGAAGCGCATTAAGGACGCAAGCCACGCGCTGGGCGCACGCGATCTCACCGCCGCTCAACGCGCTGAGATCGAAAAACTGGAAGCTTCGCTTGTCCAACAGGACGGCCCGCCGCCGGATACGCTCACCATTAGTACCCTAGAAGAAGAAATTGATACGTGGCTTCGCGCTCACGGGCAAGATGACCTGTGGCAACTGGCGTCTGACCTGGCGCACAAAAATATCCAGCCCGCCGCGTTGGACCGTTTATATGCCACTCTTGATGCCGATACGGCACGCGCTGCCCTGGTGAGAATTGCCGCGTCCATGGAGATCGCGAACTTGCTGAATGAAATTGAAAACAGCACGTCGCGCATTTCTGATCTGGTCCGAGCGATCAAGGAATACACGTACATGGACCAGTCGCCGGTCCAGAATGTGGACATTGTCAAAAGCCTTGAGACAACGCTTACGATCCTGAACCATAAATTAAAGCGCGGAGTCACAGTCCAGCGTGATTATCAGCGGATTCCTTTCCTGGTGAATTCTTTTGGCAGCGAGCTGAACCAGGTCTGGACCAACATTATCGACAACGCGATTGACGCGATGGGCGGCCAGGGCGCGCTTCGTCTCCGTACTTATCGCGAGGACGCGTGCGTGGTGGTGGAGATTGCGGATAACGGTCCCGGGATTCCAGATAAAGTTTTGCCGCACATCTTTGAGCCATTTTTCACCACCAAAGGTGTTGGCCAGGGAACGGGGCTGGGCCTCGATACCGCTTCGCGCATCGTACGCAAACATCGCGGGCAGATTCAGGTGAACTCAAAGCCGGGCGAAACTCGCTTTCAGATATGGCTTCCATTGGCGGACGCACTTTCCAACTAGCGTTTGGGCTTGGCTGCTGCGTTTTTAATTTCCGCATAGCGGAAGCAGTTTACCAAATGGTCATTCACCATCCCAACTGCCTGCATAAACGCATATTGCAAACAAAGGCACTTCCTTGATTTCACCCTTGGGAGACCCTTATTCGAATCACACACTGGAAATCGCAGTGAATCTGGCGCGTCGAATGAAGTTGACGGGAGTGAATCAGCTGTGGCTGGCCAATACCACCTACATCCAGGTATGGAGCGAGTTTGTTTTTCTCGCGATCGTGCTGGACGCATTCTCGCGCAAGGTGGTGCCCGCACCCAGCATCCAGCGCCGCAGCGTCTCCGCATGCACCTTGCAGCCATGCTCTCGCTCCAGATGCTCGGCTGCCAAAGTAGGACCGAAACGTTCTCCTACCCCTCCGCCGCAGTGCTCCCGCACCAGCCGCAAGGCCTCGGCCCGTTTCTCCTGCTCTATCGCGTTGTGCGACCGCCGCCCCGCATTCCCATGCTTGAGCCCCATAGCTCCCTGCTCTCGATAGCGCTTTCCCAGCCGCTTGGCCTGACGGTAACTCACTCCCAGCAAACTCGCTGCGTCCACCACCTTCAACTCCCCGCTCTCCACCCGCGCCATCACTCCGATTCGATCCAGTTCCTTCGCGCTCATTGCCTCTCGCCCCAATCTCGGCCTCCTTGCGGAGCCCTAGACTAGGGGACATTTTTATCGAGGACAAAAGGGGACATTATCGCAGTGGTACGACAGATTAATCCTTGCTTGTGGCTCTCCAAATTAGGCTCTGTATACTGTCCACATGGCCGTGATTAATCCCAAGTCTGTCAAAGTGAACGTCACTACAGGTACCGGAATGGACATCGAATGGGACGACGGCCACCACACGCACTTTGGCTTCCAGTGGCTGCGCGATGCCTGCCCTTGCGCCACATGCACGGAAGAGCGCAACAATCACCATCGCAGCCCTGGCGAACCCGCCAAGCAGGCAGCCTCTCTGCTGCCCATGTACAAGGAACCAGCCAAGCCCAAGGAAGTAAAACCTGTGGGCCGATATGCCCTGAACATCGCATGGAATGACGGCCACGCCAGCGGCATCTATTCCTGGGATTACCTGCGTGAAATCTGCCAATGCGAAGAGTGCCGCGCGCAAGCCGCCAGCTAGAACTGGATAAATCCGCACGGTTATAGGACGACTAATATCCTGTGGGGGCGCGTCGGATCTTGGGCCCGGCTGCCGTATCTTCTTTGCGCCACAGCACTGTCGAATCGATTTCCGCAATCGATCTTCTTCCTGTCAGCGCCATGGCGCGCTCCAGTTCATCGCGCAGGATCGATATCACGCGCTCAACCCCTTTGGCTCCGCCCAGCGTCAGTCCATAAATATAGGGCCGTCCAATGAACACAGCTTTCGCGCCCAGCGCCAGCGCCATCAGCACATCCGTTCCGCGACGGATGCCGCTATCCAGCATCACCGGGATGCGACCGTCCACGGCTTCTACCACGCGCGGCAATGCATCAATAGTTGCCGGGACAGTGTCCAGGTTGCGGCCGCCATGATTGGAGACGATCACGCCATCGGCGCCACGCTCCACCGCACGCCTGCCATCTTCCGCTGAGAGCACGCCTTTCAGGATTACCGGCACGCCCGCAACTGAGCGCAGCCATTCCAGGTCGTTCCAGTTGAACGAGGGATCAAACAGCGTGTCGTAAATACTGGCGCGCTGTGTTTTGTGGCCCTGGGTTGCTTGACCCTGGGTTGCTTGACCCTGGTTTGCTTGACTCCGGGTTACTCGACCCTGATTTGCTTGACCAACGACCGGACTTTTCTGTGGCAGGCCGCGCACGTGTACGCACTCCAACTCCTTAGGCAGTCCAAAAGACAGTTGTCCATAGCGATTGCCCAGCACCGGCGTGTCCACGGTAAGGCACACGACCTTGCAGCCCGAGGCCACTGCACGCTGCACCATGTCTTTTGTGAATTCCCGGTCCCGCTGCACGTAAAGCTGGAACCAGATTGGGCGTTGCGTATTGCGCGCAATTTCATCAATTGCCGTGGTGGTGAACGTGCTGATTACAAATCCTGCGCCCGCCGCGTTCGCGCCGCGCGCTGTGCCAATTTCGCCTTCCGCATGGTACAGCCGATGGTAGGCCACCGGCGCCAACATGATAGGGGACTCCATTTCACTGCCGAAGAGATTTACCCGCGTATCGATCTGCGAAACGTCCAACAGGACGCTGGGCGAGAGTTGCAGGCGTTCAAAACCCGCACGGTTTTCCCGCATACTGATCTCATCGGCTCCGCCCGAGCGCACATAGTCATACGCCATCTGAGAGAGACGTTTGCGGGCCAGCGGCTCAAATTGCATCACGTCAGCCGTGGGCAGGTTGATTTCGCGGGGCTGTTCCCGTTTCGCCGATCGATTTACTTTCTTCTTCGCTGAAGCCACGGATGCCCTCCTGCCTTTTTCTTAGGAACAAAATCACTGCGCGCTGTATCCGCCATCCAGTGTGAGCACGCTTCCGGTCGTCCAGCCGGACTCGTCGCTGGCCAGGAAGATCGCTGCGCTGGCTATCTCTCCAGGCTGGCCAAAGCGGCCCATGGGGTGCATGGCGAGGCGTTGCCTTCGAGTATTTTCGTCCGTACTGAACCTGGCTACCATCTCCGTCTCAACGATCCCCGGCGCGATGCAGTTCACACGAATATTCTCCGCCGCATGGTCCAGCGCCATGGCTTTCGTCATGGCCATCACAGCACCTTTTGACGCTGCGTAAGCAACGCGATTGCGCGCTCCCAGCAGGCTGAGCACTGAGGCAATGTTAATGATCGACCCGCCGCCGGCACCGCGCATGTGCGGCAACACCGCGCGAGACATAAGCCACAAACCTCGAACATTGATATCAAATGTCTGGTCAAAGTCCTCTTCGCTGATTGATTCCGCTGTACCGGGGAGAAGAACGGCGGCATTATTGACGAGGACATTGATCTGTTTAAATCGGTCGAGCGTCGCGGATACCAGTTTTTCCACACTGCCGGCGCTGCTCACATCGGCGCTTATTGCCAGACAATCTTCGCCAATTTCCGCCGCAGCAGCCTTCAGTTTCTTGCCATCCCGACCGGCAATCACCACCTTTGCGCCTTCGCGCACAAAGGCCACGGCAATGGCTTTGCCGATGCCGCTGCCGCCGCCGGTGATGATGGCAGTTTTGCCGCTTAAACGCATGAGGCATTCTAAACGCACCATGTTCCGTCCGGCGATCTGGGCGTCCGCTGGACGTAAGCTTTCTGACAACTTATTCTGTAGTATCACGCAGATTGGGTCCCCTTAATCTCTATGGCGCAAAACATTCAAGTCACGCTTCCTGATGGAAGCAAAAAAGAAGTTCCCAGCGGCACCACGCCTTTGGATATCGCGCGCTCCATCAGCCCGCGGCTGGCGGAGGCTGCGCTGGTGGCAAAAATCAAGCCGTCAGCAGACAGCAATCAGCAATCAGCCACTGCGGCAGATGGCGCAAACGGGAACCAACCTGCTGATGCGGCCCAAGCCGCCGCGAGCACAGCCCAAAGCGAGGCCAAGGCCCCGGCAAGCATGCACGCGCCTGCGTCAAAAGACGGCTGGCAGTTTGCCGACCTCAGCAAGCCGTTGGAAGAAGACGTAGAGCTGCGGCTGCTCACGGACCGTGATCCTGACGCGCTGTATGTTTACCGGCATTCTTCCGCGCATTTGCTGGCGACGGCCGTGCTTGAGCTTTTCCCTGAAACCAAGCTGGGCCACGGACCGCCGACGGAGACCGGATTCTTCTATGACTTCTTCCGTCCGACGCCGTTCACGCCGGAAGACCTGGAAAAGATCGAAAAGCGCATGGGCGAAGTGGCCGCGCGCGACGAAAAGTTTGAGCGCGAATTCATCCCGCGCAATGAAGGGCTGGCGCGCTTCCGCGCTGAAGGCGACTTCATGAAGGTCCACTTCATTGAGCAGTTCACCAAGCAGGGCGAGCCAATCTCCACATATCGCAACGGGAACTTTGTGGACTTTTGCCGCGGGCCGCATGTGCCTTCCACCGGAAGGATCAAGGCTTTCAAGCTCACCAGCATCGCCGGCGCTTACTGGCTGGGCGACGAAAAGAACCCGCAGCTCCAGCGCATCTACGGTACGTCGTTCTTTAACAAAAAGGACCTGGAGCAGCATCTGCATGCGATTGAAGAAGCCAAGAAGCGCGACCATCGGGTACTGGGCAAGCAGCTTGATCTTTTCAGCATCCAGGAGCTGGCCGGGCCAGGACTGATTTTCTGGCATCCCAAGGGCGGGCTCATCCGCAAGGAAATGGAAGACTGGATGCGCGATGAATATCTCAAGCGCGGGTATTCGCTCGTGTATACGCCGCATGTTTTCCGTGTGAACCTGTGGAAGACCAGTGGGCATGAGGGTTACTACGCGCAAAACATGTTCACTCCCATGGAACTGGACGATGCGGAATATCGCCTGAAGCCCATGAATTGCCCGGGGCACATCCTGATCTATGCGGACTCGCTGAAATCGTACCGCGACCTGCCGGTGCGTCTGGGCGAGTTGGGGACCGTATATCGTTACGAGCGTTCCGGCGTGATGCACGGGCTGTTGCGCGTCCGCGGCTTTACCCAGGACGACGCCCACATCTTTTGCACGCCGGAGCAGATTGAAGACGAGATTGCCGGCTGCATTGAGTTTGCCCTGGCGGTGCTCAAGACGTTCGGCTTCAGCGAATATCAAGTCGAGCTGAGCATCTGGGACCCCAACGACAAGAAGAGTTTTGTGGGCGGCGAGGAGAACTGGAATCGCGCCATCAACTCACTGGAAAAAGTCCTGAAACAGCTGAACATTCCTTACAAGACCATTGTTGGCGAAGCGGCTTTTTACGGCCCCAAGATTGACATCAAGCTGGTGGACGCCATCGGCCGCCTGTGGCAGCTTTCCACCGTGCAGTTTGACTTCAACCTGCCAGAGCGCTTCAAGCTGGAATACGTGGCGGAAGACGGC
>JBARNL010000608.1:0-2579 GCA_049802955.1 Candidatus Angelobacter sp. | reverse complement strand
GTAATGCTCTCTGGCGAAGGGATAGCTTGGAAGGGGTATTCTCCTGGAGCTTGGAGCAAAGAGAGCACGCAAATCCAGAGAATAGCCTTTGGCATAAAGCTCAGCGATCGCCGTCAGATTTTCCAGATAAGCAGCCGGATTTGTCGCGCTCCTGCATTCCTCAATGCAATAGTTTCCAAATTTCTTTAGAGAAGGGCTCTCCCGTACTCTGCTCTCCCGATTGTCAGACGTATACAACTGGCTCGCCGTGCCCGTGTTAACCCACTCTTCGAGGGCATGCACTAGCTCTTTTTGGTGACGCGCTATACAAGCAAGACGAGAAGAAAGATGCATGCGGCCTGCGACCAGAGTAAAACTCAGGTCATTCATGGAAAGAGTGGGCTTACGCTTCAGGAACCCTAGAAGATTTCGCGCCTGCTGCTTCAACTGTTCCTGCGTCAGGGCTGATAGGACCACGATGTAGCCTGACAATTCTGCCGTTACGCGTTCTACCGGAGGAGGCTCTTCAATGATTAGATGTGCATTGGTGCCGCTAAATCCAAAAGCGCTGACCGCCCCACGCCGCTTCTGGGTATTTTCAATTGTCCATTCTTTCAGCTCAGTATTGACATAGAAGGGACTGGACTTGAAATCGATCGCGGGATTCCCGTTTTGAAAATGCAACGACGGCGGAATCTTGCGATTTTGCAGAGACAGCAGGAGTTTCAGAATACCTGCCATACCGGAAGCAGTTCCGGTATGACCTACATTGGTCTTCACCGTGCCCATTGCACAGAATTGCTTTTTGTCCGTGTATTCTCGGAAAGCCCGGCTGATTGCAAGGTGTTCAATCGCATCCCCCACAAGAGTCCCTGTGCCGTGGGCCTCAACGACCTGAATCGTCTCAGGGTCGATCTTGAAGCGATCATAGACTGAACGTTCTAGCATTTCTTGCGCGCGCGCATTTGGCGCCAGCAAACCGTTCGAGGTTCCGTCTTGATTGACGCCGCTTCCCACAATTACTCCATGGATGTAGTCTCCGTCCCGCATAGCGTCACCGAGGCGCTTCAGTACAATGGCGCCGGCGCCTTCTCCGGGCACAAAGCCATTGGCTTGAGCATCAAAGCTGCGGCATCGTCCGTCGGGAGAAAGCATGTGTGCGCGATTCGTAACGTGATAGAAGACGGGAGTCGGGTTCAGGCAGACCCCGCCTGCCAGCGCCATATCGGTTTCGCGTGACCACAAACTCTGGCAAGCCATATGCACGCTTACAAGAGAACTGGAGCACGCGGCATCTATGGCGACTGCTGGTCCCTGAAGGTTGAGATGGTAGGCAAGCCTCGCAGGAATAATGGATTGAGAGTTACCCCAAAAAGCATAGGCCGGAGGTTCCTTTTCAAAAAGAGTTCCATAGGCGCTGGGTCCACAACCAACATAAACACCGCATCGAGCTTCGCTCAGACCGTTGCCGGCATACCCTGCGTCCTCCAGGGCCTTCCACGCTTCCTCAAGAAATAACCGCTGCTGAGGATCCATATAAATAGCTTCGGCCGGTGGAATCCTGAAGAATGACGGATCAAACTGATCAATTGAGTTGATAAAGCCACCGCTGGAACAGTACCCATTGGTCTCGGCGCCGGAGGTGACACACTCGTCCGGGCTCCAGCGGGAAACTTTTTTGATCAAGTCCTTCCCTTGTTCCAGGTTTTGCCAGAATTCTTCGAGAGACTCTGATCCGGCAAAACGTCCGCTCATGCCAATAATGGCGATAGATTCACCGCCGGCGGCTACGTTATCATGAGCAAAATCGGATGCGTTGCCTGCTTCCCTACTTGTTTCAGTATTTGTAAAACGTTGTTCCCGGAGTACATCACTTTCTGCTGAGATTTGTTGTCCAATTCCAGGATCTTGCGAAGTATTCTGGACTTGCTCCAGATGGACTGTAATCTCCTGCTGCCATTTGGTCCAGATATGCTGCGTCAGCGCGCCGATTGTGCTGTTGTCAAATACGCTTACCATGTCGAGCTCAATCTGGAGCACCTCGTTAATCGTGCGAATCAGATCGACACCGATGATGGAGTCCACGCCATATTCTGCCAACGGCGTGTCATCACTGATCTTGGCGACATCCAGCTTCAAAGCATCAGACACCTTGCCGACAATAACTCGCTTTATATGGTCAGTCCCCATCTGCTTAATCAGGTCTGATGAGTTCGAAGACTCAATCGCGGTTCGGGCAATCTTGCTCGCAGGCGCGTCGTTTGCTTTCTTAGCCGTGTGTTTGACCTCTCCAGTGGGCTGCACCAGAAGATTCTTCTCCATAAACTCCGAAACGCTGAGCCCTTGGGTGGATTCAGTCTCGAGCGTCTTGAGCACTGCCATTTGAGAGGCATCAGAATCGACCAGTATCTGAAGAGAAGTCATGCCTTCCTGTGCTTCAATGGATCCCATACCCATGCGCCGCATAAGCTCGTTATGAAATTCGTCAGCCACTACGCCCACATCGCCCCAGTAGCCCCAGTTCATGACCTTCACTTGATAGGACCGCTCCTGCCGCAGCCAGTGCGCAAAGCTGTCTTTGAAGGTGCAGCCGGCTGCAT
>JBARNL010000607.1:0-3198 GCA_049802955.1 Candidatus Angelobacter sp. | reverse complement strand
GAAACATCAGCAATATCAAAATCGCCTGAGCGCTCCATCTTGTCCGCCACAGAGTATCCGTGATGCTCAATTTTACTTTCCGGTAATGCCAATTCGAGCTTTGCGCCTACAAGGTGTTGCAGAACCGCGCCGACGTATGTTCTTCCTGGCGATTGCTGCTGACGCTTCAACGCTTGTTCTAACAAATCTTCAAGCATCGAACTCAGGTTCCTGCTCTCGTCATACCTGAGGTTGAACGGCTCCGTATTGAAATACTCGACAATGCGCTCTACCCACCATCTTTCAATATCGTCAAGCAGGGATGCGCGTCCAGCAGTGATTTCATTCAGAAAAGTCGAATACTGTCGTGCCAAAGCCGGCGTGCCGCGACTCGTTCGCCCGCCTTCTGTACCAACCCGCCGCTCTTCCCCATGCTCTTTCAAGATCTTATTGATAGCGTTTCCGCTGAGACCTGCTACTTGACCTCCGCCTTTGGTGAGGAGTGTATTTGTCTTAAGCGGCAATCCTAATATCTTGGCTTTACGTGTGAGAACCAAAGCTGTGCTTAGGCCTCCAACATTGATAACGCCAAATTTATTTTGAAATTGCTCAAGACGAGAGGTGAGAGGAAGGTTGTCTTTCTTAGGCATAGTTCAAAATTCTGCCCCTCATTAGTTCGGCAACTAAGGGATTCAGGTAGTTTCGCGCAATCCATTCGACCACTGAAACGCAGACTGCATCTCCAAAGCCAAACAGCGCACGGTTATCAGCAACATCTATTTTGTATTCATCATCAGGCACACCTTGTAATCTGGCGCACTCTCTTGGGGTGAGTAGTCTAACTTTATATTTACCGCAACCCGCTTTGAACAATATTTGTCGTGCGCTTCCACCCCGGGGGGTTCGGAGGCATCCTGCGATGCCATCAAACCGCAGTTCGGCTGTCGAGCGCTTATTTCGCATCCTCCTGAATGCAGTGGCGTACGTAACATGGTCCTGCCGAATCATTTGCTTTGCCAATTTCAAGTGCGCCTCACTGAGTTGATCCAAGAAATATTTTGCGCGATGCTGATTCCACCAATGTGAGTCATTATCGTCCAGTTTTTCCAGGACACTAGGTAATTGGGGTTTTGCTGATTTAATTTGAGGCAGTGGACGAATACTCCAGCCAAGTTCGCTGTGTTCTTTAATAAAGTCAAGAAGAAGCCGAGGTCTGAGCGTCTCATCAACATGAGCAATGTCAGTATTGGGACAGCCTTGCTTCCCAACAATGAACAAGCGGGCCCGGCTTTGCGGCACGAATTTCGCAGCGTCAATCATGAACGGATCACAGGAGTAGCCAAGCTTATTAAGGGCAGCTATTGCAGCCGCAAAATCAGCGCCTCCGTGAGATGTGAGGAACCCCGGAACGTTCTCTAGAAGCACCAGGGGTGGTAGGCGCTGTCCCATTTCTTCCAAAATCCTTATGAACGCCCAGAACGTACCGGAATGCGATCCCGCAAGTCCCTTTCGTGCTCCAGCCAATGAGAGATCATTGCACGGAAAAGATGCGCTTGCGATGGCGCAACTCGGAATGTCATCTCCCTTTAATTCGTTAACACTCCTAATATCGAATCCATTCATTCCGAAATTAGAGGAATACATCTCAATTTTCTGCGGATCGTTGTCATTTGCAAAAACCGTTTTCCACCCGGTATGTTTGAATGCAAGGCGAACCAATCCTATTCCGGCAAAAAATTCGGCAGCAGTCTTTCGCGGTAGCGCTGAAAAGGCCGCTACCGAGGTTACATTTTGTTCAAGCACCGTCTTGACGCAACTCTCAACATCTTGGCGAATTTCGCTTTCCCAGAAGCGGACAACATTCCATCCTAGATCGAGCAATTGCGACGTCACGTTTATGTCGCGGGCGACATTATTTCCGATTTTGCGGTTCCAATAAGCGCTGTTATTAACTTTCTTGAGCTGTTGCTCGAGCGTTAATTGTCCACGCACCCTGTATTGGTTTCCATGCCAAAAATCGCCGTCTATAAATATCGCAAGTTTGCGATTAGGAATGACAATATCTGGTTTACCCGGAAGTGCCTCATCGCAGATTCTGAAGCTGCGAACTCCATTTTGCCGGAGGGCCTTCCTGAACAGCTTCTCCGGGCCGGTGGCAGAAGCGCTCACCGCCCGCATAACTTCACTGATGTGCTCGGGGGTACGCCGCGGGGTTGAGGTGACGGGGAGAGTGCTCATGTGACAGTCTTGTTTGTATGTTCTAGTTTTGTGCGAACTGCGTCAATAGCATTCTTGGAGCGAAGAAATCAAATGTGCTCCTGATTCTTCTTGATTTTATTTGAACAAAATGGTAAAGTGGGAAATTCGCTCCAGAGCGAAAAAGTGGTGCGTTGGACGATCTTTGACAACTAGCATTCAGCAGTCAGCACTCAGCAATCAGCGAGCCCAAGAAGATGCTGCCGACCAGAAAATAAACGGGAAACAAGGCTGAAATTGACGGCGATTGGACCCTGAAAAACCCGAAAAAAGCTTTACCCCCGGGTGGGCTATGTAGAGGAAAATCAGCTTTTAGCCTTTAGCCATTAGCCATTAGCTCTTAGCTTGAAAACCGAAAACAGCTTTTTGGGCTCTTAGCTCTTAGCTAAACCTGAAAATCAACTCCGGTATCCTTGAATACACGCCAATCGGTGGTTAATGCGTTAACTCTACGCCAATCTGGGATGATCTGGGCACTAAATTACTTGACGAATCAAGCCATAATGCGGCAAAATTCAGGTGCCGTGACAGGGTTCTTCTACTTTTTTTCGTTGCTATCTTTTGCTGGTTAGGCTACAAAGGCAGAGACGGGCTACGCCAGAGCGCGAACTCTGACGCAGCCCTGACCACAAATCACCTTCTTTGGAAAGGCGACTCATGGCTGCCCATAAGCGTACCAAAAACAAGCCGTACCAGCGCGTTCTCAAGTTCCCTCAGGCAAATGGCAAGGTCATTGCCGAAGTGGAGCTGTCCATTTCTTCCGACTACAACATCATCGAAATCGTCTTTCAGGATAAGACCTCTCTCGCATTCGATCTTGAATCTTGCGTCCGTGTCTTTCCTGAACTCATCAATTGGAAAAGCGGGAACTACAAACCCGTGCGCCATTGGCGACCTGTACAGAGCAGATCGTCTCGCCGCTGACCATTCCTCCAAGCTCAAAACGAAACCCGCCTTTTCCGG
>JBARNL010000606.1:0-2401 GCA_049802955.1 Candidatus Angelobacter sp. | reverse complement strand
TATGATACAGCCACTCTCAATGTGTGAATGCGGGACTTAGATGCCAAAGTCACGCCAATATCGGATGAGGTGTACAAATTACCCGCCGCATCATAGTAAGGCCCATGGTAAGAAACCTCGACAATTTCCCATTTCGAACGAACGATATATTCTAAGTCGCTAGCGCTGCTCAACTTTAACTGCCGAAGCGCTTCAATCGCCTGCTCGTATTTCGAGGCGTCATCCAAAACGAGATGAGTATAGACATGTCCAACGTCAAGGAACTGGCTCTCGGCCTGATTCACCGCTTCCCACAGGCCCGCCTCTTGCAGTGCCAGCTGAATCACCGATTGAACTTGCTCATCTGTCATATTCACCCAATGCTTGGCATTTGTGCAATCCTCACCAGCGAAATAAAAAAAGCTTCAAAAGGTTCCCGACTTCAACGCTGCCTGCTCACGCTCGATATCGATTCGAGCAGGATTTCTCCAGCCAAATTGGTTAAAGAACCAGACTGCTGAGTCGGCCGCAATTCTTGAGTTATCTAAAATCATATCTTCGCTGTCACTTTGTACGTCCCTCGCAACAGAATCCGCATCGGCAGCATATTCCTCATGCAAAAGTCGGTCAAAATCTGACACAAGTACAAAGCCCCTTATGTGCTTTACTTCTATCTTAATGCTAAGACTGCCTGCATACATCCGCTGTGCGGAGAGTCGTGCCGCGAACTCAAAAATTTCAGTCATGGTAAATATGACATTCCTGACAGAAAAAATACCCGGTGCATCAATGTGCGCGTACTTGTTGCGCCAATCTTTATTCGCTACTTCGGGCACGCTGAACAGGTGGAGAAACTGCCCGCTTTGAAAGAGCCGCCAGTATTCAACATGGCCCATAAAGTTTGCCCAAGACGATACATATTTTTCAGTTGCGCTGCGTTCATTAAGTCGACTACTAACATGGGGATAGTTCCAACCTCGGAAGCTCACGGCATTCCTCTCCACTACCTCGAAGAGATCGCGATCTAATTTAATACTCGCGGGATTAAACTGCGACGGACGGAAATTTACTCGCCAATGTGGTAGTTCCAATACTGGCACCGGAATTTCCATTTTTTATAAGCCTTCCAATTCTCTGTCAAAAGCCACGTTGTCTATCTCTGGCACAGCCATTTCAAACGTTCGCGCTCTTCTGATCATGCCCCTTGCCTTTTTTTCCGCCGCCAGTTCTAGTAAGTCATGCATTTGCTGAGCATCCATGACTCGGGTCGTTCGAGGCACTCCCCCAGTTGGCCTGACATAGACTGAACCTTCAAAAAGACCTTCATGATTGGGGGCCGCGCCGTTACGCTTACAAACCAGAGGTATTTCTTGAAATTCGTGGATTTGAACTGCAAGAAAATTCCGCGCGTCATGCAAGACTTGCACGACATCGACTTGAGCGAATGGTGATACAAAAGTCGAAAAGTAGCCCAGCATTACATCGGCATCGTAGCTCTCCAAATGTTCGGCCCTGATACCTGTAATTTCCCAATTTGCGTTACGTTCAGAAACACCTACTATGACTATACCTCCGTCGCGGAGATTGCCCATGCCCAGAACAGTCTTGACGAGTTTATCTCGAAGCAACGTCCATTCGGCGCTCTCTTTGAAATCTATGCGGTGAGACTCCTGACACACCCCAGCGAGGTCACGACTTTGTCATGCAACGCTCGGTGTCCTGGCAAGGTCGAAAGAGGTATCGGCACGATCACACATTCTAGAACAAGTCGCCTCTGGGCGGGTGGCCCATCATTTCCGGCTTCTTCTTTAACTCACAATACCGTGGGTGCCCCATCCTTTGCCGCTTTTGCAAAGGGTGGGATTCCACACCGTCCGCCGCACCGTTTCTAAATCCGCTCGGTCGCGACTTCTTATCCACCCTGAAAACAAGTGTCAGGGCACGGCTTCAGCCGTGCCGTAAAGCGCGTCGAGAAAAACTCCGAAAATGTCCAAAAGTGAACAGAATTTGAATTCCGGTTCAGCTACTCTCTACCGCCATTATGGCCAAAAATACGCATCAAAAAGCCCAGCAAAAAACGCCTGTGAATGAATTGGAAGCCCAGCAACAGTTGGCTCGAATAGTTTCCGGAGTGGTGAAAGAAATGGAGAACGAGGCCACTCAAGCTATGTTGAACGTATGCAGACAGGGGAATCGATAGGCGGGGCGTCACCCGTCTCATCTTTTCTCCAAGTCAATCTTCTCTAAGTCAGTGACGTTCTTGCCCCACGCCTTCACCGCATTTTGCGAAGGGTGGGATTCCACGCCGTTCGCCGCACGATGCTCGTCCTGCGATCAGCTTCGAAAATCCTACAAACCAGCAGAGCAGTTCCCTCACCGCTCGGCTCACCAAAGCTCGCCTTCGGGATTCGGGATAGCATGT
>JBARNL010000605.1:0-2605 GCA_049802955.1 Candidatus Angelobacter sp. | reverse complement strand
AAAATTCGAGCAGGGGCAGTTCCTCGCAAGAAGACAGATCCGCCTTGCAGACGTAGTGCGCGGGCCTCTCTCAAGCCCACTACCGGCAATTCGTTCTCTTCAAGATATTGAGCAATCCGTTCCTCCTGCGTCTCACCCATGTGAGTCGAATCGGGATCAGGATCAAGATAATGAGGACTGATCTGGAAATTTACCAAGCCCAAAGCATCGAACGAATTCGGCTGGACGACCGGCATGTCCTTTGTGGTCTTCAATGTCGGGCAGGCTACGATTGATCCTGCACTGGAGCCAATGAAGACGCATCCATTTTCAACCCTGTTGCGAATGGCCCCAACAGATCAAGATCCTGAAGAGCTTTGAGAAGCCGGAATGTATTGCCACCGCCGATAAAAATAGCTTTGCTGTTTTCAATCAATTGAGACGGCACGGAGCTTTTGTGAGCCGATTCCAAGGCGAATCCCATTCTCTGGGCTTTCGCCGCGTAGGAGTCATGGTCAAACAATGCGTATGGAAGAAAGGTAACGTCTCCAAAGCCCGTTAACAGGTCTTGGATCTCGTGTTTCACGTGGTCAAGGTAGCCGCAACCGTAGATCGTGGACGAGCTAATTAAGAGCAGGTTCTTCGCTGGATTTGAATGTCCGATCATTCCTATGTATTACTGTATCATATTTGTGTTATATATATAACATGAAGCGAGAAGAGCGCACGGGTATTCGCATGATTGTGGCCATCCTTATAGTTGCATCGATTCTCGGACCGGGAGTTGCCGGATCGCAGAGCCATCGTGCAAAAGGAAACATTGCGCATCGCACGCGGGTGGTGTTTGTCTGCGAACACGGGGCCGCGTTGAGCGTTGTCTCTGCCGCATATTTCAACAAGCTTGCCCAGCAACGGCACTTGGATTTGCATGCCGTTGCCAGAGGCACAACGCCGCAAAAGGACCTTGCCGTGAGTGCGCGCGAGGGCTTAGAAAGGGATGGGATTACCTTCGACGGCAAACGTCCCCAAGCTTTGTCGCAAGAGGACTTGGCGGGCGCTATTCTCATCGTGGCCTTTACCCCTATTCCCTCGCGGTTCTCTCAAACCACCCCGGTGGAGACCTGGAGCGATGTGCCTCCGACAGGCGCCAACTATGATCTGGCCCGAGAGGCCATTCTCAGGCATGTAAGAGAGCTGATAAGCAGAATGACGCCAGCGAATAAATAGCTTTTGAAATTTTAAAACGGAGTAAGTCTATGGAACTGTGGTTGTCTGGGGGGAGAAGACTGGGGCTGCTCCTTGTGGCCTGCACTGTGCTTTCTTCAATTGAGGCCCTAACCCCCTTGTTTCGGTATCGCCGAGGTAGACTGCGGCGGGCCGTTCCCAATCTGATGCTCGCTCTTGGAGTCGTCATGGTCAATCTTTTTCTTACGACCTTAACTGCATCAACTTTGATTGCCCGCAGTAACATCGGTTTGCTTTCGGTCACGGGTGTGCATCCATGGATAGCGGCGATTGCAGGCATAGTTGGGCTGGACTTGTTCGCCTACGTGGCGCATCGGTTATTGCACAAAATGTCGATAGGGTGGAAATTTCATCGCGTACATCACTCTGAACCGGAAGTTGACGTCACGACTGCATTCCGGCAGCATTCCGGGTGAGACGCTCTTGCGTGCTACATGGCAATTAGTGGGAACGATTATCTTCGGCGTACCCCTCTGGATTGTTGCACTGTACCTAAGTCTCTCCAGCCTCAATGCTCTTTTCGAACATGCGAATGTAGATATAAGCGAGAGGCTCGATAAGTGGCTACGCCTTGTGATCGTTACTCCCAATATGCATAAAACCCACCATTCCCGGCAGATAAGCGAAACAGATTCAAATTACTCCAATATTTTTTCCATTTGGGACCGCATTTGTGGAACTTACACGGGGCACGCAGACTACCGGAAATTTCATTACGGGCTGGATGGGTTCGACAAACCAGAAAAGCAGACGGCTGACTGCACTCATGACTGGGCCGTTTCGGTCGCCTTAATTTGGTGCAAGATCAGATCATCGCCCTATTCGTACCGAAGACCTTCTATCGGATCAAGCTGTGCAGCCTTCCGTGCTGGATAGTAGCCAAAGAAAATCCCAATGCTTGCGGAGAACAGGCCTGCAATCGCCATGATTTGGCCCGAGAGCTGCATATCCCAGTGCAGTGTGTTCTGCAGAACAAGAGACCCGATAATCCCTGCAACAACGCCAAGGATGCCGCCAATCAGGCTCATTACGATAGCCTCACTGAGAAATTGCAATTGGATATCCTGCTCAGTGGCGCCCACCGCCAAGCGAATGCCGATCTCACGAGTGCGCTCGGTGACCGAGATCAGCTGGATGTTCATGATTCCGATACCGCCCACAAGCAGTGACAGCGAAGCGGCGCTTGCCAGCAAAAGAGTGAACACATTGGCGGCGGCAAGCTGCGCCCGAATGAGTTCCTCCGGTGTGCGAATGTTGAAGTCATCGTCTTCACCGGCGCGCAGGTGGTGCCTTTCCCGCATGACGCCAACGATGCGCTTTGTGACTTCGGGTACTTCTTCTCTTGAAGCAGCGGAAAAGAAGATATCATCCAGCCATTCCG
>JBARNL010000604.1:0-5528 GCA_049802955.1 Candidatus Angelobacter sp. | reverse complement strand
GAGCTGAAGGCATTGTCGAAGCCGGGACCTCCCCATTTAGGCAGAATGGCAGGGAGAAAGAGCTGCAGCGCGCGGTCAACCTCGTCCATGGTCCAGCCGAGTTTCTTCCAGAGGCGCACAAACAGGTTGAACTTCAGGAAATCGAGCGGGGTGGCGGGGGTGGCGTTGTCGCCATACTGTAAGGTGGTGGTACCGAAATTGCAGCCGCTGCTGGGACTGGCCAGGACTAAGACTCCGGTGGAGTAGTTTGCCGACAGCAGGTTCTTCAGCCACGCTTTCGCATTGAAGGTTGAGGAACTGTTCTGAGTCGTGTACTGCGTCGTGATCTTTTGCAGCGAGGCCTCAAAGGCCGGCACATCCGCCAGGGCTGTGTAGCCTGTTTGTCCGGTGTAGCTGAAGGCATCGCTCATACTGATCTTGAAGCGCTCGAATTGAAAAAGCAGCGGGTAGAGCATTGGGTTGAGAAAGCCGGTCTTCACCAGATCACTGAGCTCTTGATAGGTCACGCCCAGCAGCTGAGACAAATTCTTCGCCGAACTGAGTGGCGGAATAACGTATTGTGTGGGATCGGTGGGATCGGGCACGCCATGCAGAGCGACGGCCTCGCTGGAATATCCGTAAAATTCGAACCAGTGTTGGGAAAGCGGCTGAAGCGCGGGATCGGTATCGGTCAACACGGCGTATTCGGCGGGCGACAGGCCAAGCGATTCGGCGAGAATCTGGGCGCGGTAATAAGGAAGGGAGTTAGCATCAGTGAAGAGCTCGAGATTATCCACGGGGCGCAGAGTGTCGAGAACCTGAGACAACGGAGCCTGAAAATAATTCAGGAATCCGCGGACTGTCTCGATCCATAAATCGAAAGGTAGATTCAGAGGAAAGACAGCTTTCTTCAGGGGAGTGTTGTAGACCTGCGACAGAATGTGCTGCGGCTCGGCGGTGAGGTCTGCAGTAGTGGCGGTTCCGGTGTCGTACGCGAGATTGGTATCTAGCTTGTCGTTCTGCGCAATGTAGTATTCGAGAATTTCATTGACCAAGTCGATATATGGCAGCGCCGTGTTCGTGTTCTCGCAAGTCAGCGGAAGCGCGCCGAGATCAGGACGGCGGCCGATTACGGTTGCATCCTTCCCCAGCAGCACATCAAGCGGCGTGTAACCTGCGGGATTCGCCGGTGAGTCGTTGAGAAACTCCAGAACGTCGACGAAGTATGCAGCGGGGCTCAAGACCGAGCGGCAATCTTCACATTGGCAATAGTCCATGTTGCCGAAGAGGCTCGCCATGCTGGGGAACTGCTGTACGATGGAGTTCTTGGCCTGTTGGCGGGAGCCGTCGGAGCCGGATAGACCATAAATCGGAGGCACGTTGTCCAACTGCTTGGCAGAGGTGAATATGTTGAATGTGACGGACTTCACAACCTGCGACCGTCCCCAAATTAACTCGGCTTCGCCCTCGGGAAAAGCAATGCTGTACTTGCTGATGAATTTTTCTTTCTTGTAAGAGGCAATGTCGTAAGCCGAAGTAAAGCCTGCCTTCAGGGCAGCTTGTAACGATTCTGAACTGGGCGTGATTTGGTAGAGACGGTGCAGCGTTTTCAGGCTTTCCGTGCTGGCAGGGTCGAGTGACGGCAAACTCGTACCGGAATTCTTGATAAACGCATTCAGCGGGGTACGCCCCAAGTTGTAGCCGAGAGGGGCCGCGGCGCGCAGAAAAGCGGTGACATTGGCCGCAGTCTTGTCGCTGAGTGGAAGATCTTTGCGCTCTATCATGCGAGCGGTGACCTGAGTGGGAAAGCTCATGCGGACTTTGCGCGCCAGATCTCCCGTGTAGGCAGCTAGACGATCGGCGGTAGTGGTTCCGGGGTAGATGGCGGGAATAAGTTCTTGCAGTGCCTTGTCGCCACCCGTCCCTGCGAGGGAATTCAGCGTTTTCTGCCAGGTGGCAGTAGTGTCGTAATCCTTGTCGGCCACCTTGGAAATGTTGGTGAGCGAGCCAACATCTTGCTGAAGCTTCTGAGCAAGAGACGCGCTATTGAAGGTGAGATAGAGAAACTTGCCTTGAAGTTTGAGCGAGTCCAGCACACCCGGTTCGATCTTTAGTTGGGCGGCGCGAGTCCAGAAATCATCCGCGGTAGGATCGCTGAAATATAAATTGGCAAAAGCGGCGTGCTGCATGGGGTTGGAGAGGCTCGCGCTCAACAGATCCTTGAAGGTGGAGACTGCGCCGGGCGTCTTCAGGGCAAGCTGCGTGGTGGCGGAAAAATTCTGAAAAGTTTCGGTCGCCGCGGAAATCTGCTGATCATTCAAGTTGATGATGCCCGACTGGATGGCTTTGCTGAGCGCTTTCTGAACAGTATTAGATGGCACCATGGCCAACTGCGAGGGGTCAGTGGGCAATCCGACTCGGAAAAGCGCGTATAGAACATCTTGTCCGAGGCCCGTCGTCGTGGTTTGCCGGGCGGCAGTGGCGGCCAACGCAATGACCCGGGCATCCCAGTTCGTGGACTGATTCAGCAGCGTGAGATCCTGGCGGTCGGCCGTTTCCTGTGCCTGCCCCAGTGCCGCAATGATTCCGATGGACTTCTGCATGTCATCTGAGAGCCGCTGGAATTCCGGAGCGAGGGGCTGGATACTGGAGGGGACCACGAGATTGAGCGTTAGCGATGCTGGCGCATTGAATTGAGTCGTGGAAATTGTGACTTCCTTATTAGATGAGTCCACGACTCTGACTTGAATGCTGGGCGACGGGCCTTGGGCCGTGTAGGCCGCCGAGTAGTTGCCTTGAGCGTCGCTTTTGGTTTCTCCGACTTTCACATCTTTGCCGCCGAAGACGATGTTGTAAATGCGGGTAGTGATGCCGGCTGCGGACAGCCCATTGTCGAAGGAGAGAACTCCTTGGACGGTGTGCTTGGTTTCGCCAGTGGGATCAGTGGTGGTTGCCTTGTCAATCACGAATTCCACCGTGTTGAAGCCAGTAGCGGGGATAGTGACCAACTGCGATGTGGGTTTGAATACGTCGCTGGGCGTGACGATTACCTGGTAAACGCCTTGAGGGGTGCGCTGAAGGTCACTGACATCGATGTCCTTGGATGCATCGGCGGCTTTGATCGTGACCGCGCGACCCGATACTTCGGGCTTGAATTCAAGCTCGACGGTGCCGCCCAGAGGCTGACGCTGCGGGTTGAGTACTCGAATGCGAATCGAGATTTCGGCGTTGATTTCAGGCATAATGGCATCTCCCCTATGGCATCTCCCTTGATGCGGTCACCTGTAAAATGTGAACGTCGCTGCGGGAATGCCTGGAACTATGACCGGAGTCATGCTCTTCGTCCAAGATGGAATGGGCTTCCCCATCTTACTTAGTGCTCCGGGACTAACCCAATGAGTTGCGCCCTGGGTAGGGTCCTTCTTGTTGCTCGGGTCATCCAGCCGAGTTTTTACTGCATTCAAGGAATCGGTAACGTTCTGGATGTACTGCTTCTTGTCTGAGTCGCGCTTGAATCTCTCTTCGGTTACTCCGGTATGGAAATTGCTGATCTGGTGCTTTTTGGGAGCGACAACCGAGCCTCCTTGAAGATTCACATAGGCGTAGGCAATAGCCTCCTTGGATTGCGTGCCTTCGTCCCGGGCTTCGTTCATGACAATGTCGGTCAGCAGTTCCGCGTCCTTGGTCGCATGTGCAGCGGTTGCATTGGTGTAAGCGGTATCTAAGTCTGATTTCAATTTGGTTAAGTCGGCGATTTCGGCCGTCGTCTGTGCAATCGCGCGCTGCTCCTTCTGAATGGAAGAAGCCACACGTGTCAGGCTCTGATGGGTCGCATTGATATCACGCGTGATTTTGGCGAGTTGTTTTACCAGCGCCGTGTTCTGGCGTTTCAAGCCCGTCAGTTTCTTTTTTTCGGCAGGGGTCAGCTTCGGTTTACTCTCGAGAACCTTTCGATCGGCAAGCACCTGTGCGCGCTGGGCTTGAAGATTGGTTTGAGTCGTCTGTTTGTTGATCAATTCAGTGTGGAGCTGCGCGTCTGTTGCTTTGAGGCCCTTCAGAGTTGCCTGGTGCATGGTACGAGACGCCTGTTCCTTGCTAATACTGTTAGATAAAGATGTGTCGTAGGTGCTAAGGCTGAACTGGCCATCTTGGTCTATGCGGATCAGTGGATTACACCTTACAAAGACGTAAGCGTCGATGGAATCCGCGAGGCCGACGGGATCGCAAGCTGTCCATCGTCCAATCCACGGCGCGTAATAGCGTGCGCCATAGTAGTAGAAGCCGGTTTCCTCATCCCGCTCCTTGCCCGTGTAGCGATAGCGTTTGAGACTGACTTCCGCGATTGTGCGGCCCGCCTGATAGGAGGTGCCGCCGAAGGGGTAATACTCCTCATAGGAAATGATTGCGGCAGTTTCATCGAGTTCCAGGCAAGAGGAGCCGAGATGGTTGTCAAATTGATACCGGGTTGCGGCGCTGGGCAGGGACCCGGGCACCGCGCTGGCGTCCACGGTCTTAGTCTCGACCAGCGCGACGCGTTTCTTGTCGTCCATGAGGTGCAGGGTCTCGCGCGCGAGCTTAACGTTGCCCATGGAGTCGTACTCCCGATAGAGTTCGAATACTCCGAGATAAAAGCGCTCCTTAACTTTTATGCCCGCCGATGATTCTGTGGTCTTGCGCACACGTTGACCAGCTGCGTCATACAAGTAGTAGGTCTTCTCGCCTTGATGTTGTTGCCCATCTTGATCTGAACCGTTTACGGCCTGTCGCCGCGTCATGAGCAGTGCGCCGATAAAATTCCACTGCATGGCCTGCAATTGCGGCATGCTAATGATATTGCCGTGAAGATCGTAGGTGTAGGGCTCGTTTAAAGGTTGGTTGCCGCTGATCGCGGTGCTCGTCAGACGGTTGCTTTGCTTACCGCCCTCGATCAGACTGATTTCGTTGTAGGTGTAAGAGCGCGTCCAGCCAGGATTCGCGGGATTTGAGCCTTGGTGAATGGACTTCAGAAAATTGCCGACGGCGTCGTACTGGTAGGTTTCGATATAGGTTCCAACAGCACCGCCATCGCCCTGGGCGGGAGTGAGTAGAAAACGAGGCACATTATTGTAGGAGCTAGCGGTCGGAGGCAGTGGATTGTTGTGTGCGTCGAATCCCAGTTGCTCGCGGCCGATAGCCTGGATCAATCGATAGATGGCGTCATATGTATAGTCGCCGCTGGGTTCAACGCGGCGGTTGCGGAAGAACGCTACATTCTGAATATCCGCATCGTCCTGAATGTGCGTAATATTCCCGCTTGGATCGTAAGTGTAAGAGAGCTTCTGGACGATTTGTTGATTTGCGGGCTTTCCCGGGCGATTGGTGGTGAGGCTGGTAAGCCGGAAGGTAAGCGGATCGTAGGTGTAGGCACTTTGCGTATTGCCATTCCCGAACTCGATCTGGATGCGCTGACCCTTGGAGTTGTAGTCAATGTTGCTGACGAATGGAGTTGCAGTGGTTGCACCTCTCAGATTCGCATTCACGGACTGAAGAAAGTTCGCTTCATTGTAGGT
>JBARNL010000603.1:0-2804 GCA_049802955.1 Candidatus Angelobacter sp. | reverse complement strand
ACGCCTGGTCGCGCAGCTTGGTGAGATAGGCGCGCGCCGCAGGCTCCAGGCGCTCTGAGTAAATGGCTTCTTTGATGCGGTCAGAGATATCCGCCAGCGAAGGAACACCGGCCGCGCGGTGGCCCGTTACCTTCAGGATGATGAAACCCTGCCGAGTGCGAATTACGCCGGTATTTTCTCCGGCTTTGAGCGAAAATGTTTTTTCTTCCAGGTCTTTGGCCAGTTCGCCTCGTTTGAACGTTCCCAGCGCTCCACCCTGAGCGGCCGTAGGTCCGTCAGAGCTTTTCTTGGCCAGATCGTCAAACTTGGCGCCTTTTTTCAATTCGTCAAGAATCTGGTTTGCTTTGGCTTCGGCCTTCGCCACATTGGCGGGATCTTCAGGGAGGTTCTTCTCCGGCTCAGTGGCAGGCTTGTCTTTATTTTCGACATCTTGTTTGGCCGGCTGAGTGGAGACCATGATCTCGCTCAAACTAACTTCTTCAGGCCCCTCAAGCTCCTTCTGGTGCTTGTTGTACCAGTCTTGAATATCGTCCTTGGTTATCTGCCCCTGCAGCTTGGACCCAACTTCCTGGCCAATCACCTGCTGCGTAACCACGCTGATACGGATCTGCTCCTTGAAGTCTTCGTAAGAAACGCCCTGTTTCTGTGCTTCTTTTTCCAGGTCGTCAATGCTGGCCAGCCCCATTTGCTGCCGCATCTGGTTAAGGCGTTTCACCAATTCCGTTTCGCCGGTGATGCCCAGGTCCTTGCCGCGCTCCAAAAGAAGCTGCTGGTCGATCAGATCACGCAATGTATCCGCCTGTGCTTTCGCCAGGTGGCTCTGCCAGTCAGAGGGGTATCTCTGTTTCAATTCTTCCACCGTTGATGCCTTGGCCTTTTCCATATCAGACCGGGTAATGATCTGGTCATCCACGCGGGCGATAATTTCGTCAACGATATCGTCAGCGCGAAGGGCGATTGCCGCCAGCAGCAGCACAGACGCAAGCAAAATGAGTTTCTTGGGCATAAATTAAAAGACCTTCTACAAAAGAAAGGGATGTTATCCCTATTTTAACAGCGGGGATGGGAAGCATCCAATTTCTAGAACGCCTCGCGGGCGCTATTGTTGCGGTTTTTTCTTCTTTCCCAAGAGTCCGCCCAGAGCGTCTTTCAGGTCAGGTTTCTGGTTCTGCTGGCCATTAGTTTTGTTTCCCTTGCCCTGAACGGCCTGGAGCAGCGAGTTCTGCAGATCGCCGGCGACTGCGCCGCCCAATGCAGGACGGAACACAGGGTTGGAGGTCTTGCCCGTGATCAGAAATGGCAGTCCTTTGCTTTGGGCTGAGGCAGAGGCCCCGGTAAGGCTACCGAGAAGGTTGTTGGCAGTCCCGGAGAGCTTGACCAGCATTTTGAAATCGAGAGAGTTATCGCCAGCAATTATGCCGTTGCCGGTAACGATGCCGAGCGAGGGCACATCCAGAACGATGTTATCGGCTTTTATGCCTTCAGGCGCAACGCGCAGAGCGGAGCTGAATGTCTGGATCAGGGTATCTGTGCTCCCCTTGTTGCCGGTGAAAGCAGCAATTGCGCCGAGCTTGGAGCCCAGATTATAGCCGGAAAGATGCGTGCCTTCGATTTTTAGCGGACCATCGATTACCAGACGATCCAGAGGTCCGGTTGCATTAAGATCCATGTTGATGTTGCCGCCCTGCAAAGACGCGCCTGAAGGCAGAACCACGCCAAACGCCGGCAGCAGGCCTTCAACATCATTCACCGCCATGTTCTTGCCAACGATCTTCAGATTAGCCAGCGTGTCTTCACCTTTGGCGCTGAGCGTTCCGCTGGCATTGGTGAGGCTGTTGCCGGTATGCAGATTGGCATTGATTGTGCCGGTATCGGAATCCAGGGCGTAGTCAGATTTGTAATCAAGGGTGATCGGCTGCTTTGCCGGCTGGCCGCCTTTTACCACGCGCAAATCAGCGGCTTTGGCCTTGCCTTCAGAATGCAGCTTGTGTCCATCTGACTTTACCTGCCCGTCAAAATCCAGTATGCCGCCAACGCCGGAACTGGGGTCGACAAAGCCGGTGGCTGCCAGATCGGCATGTTTGAGCGTGATCTTGGCATCCAGCGGACTCTTAGCTGCGTCGGTGGGATTCAGCGGCCCGGCCTGGCCTTCAAGATTGAGCGTGCCGCCGGCTGGCAAGTTCGCAGAGAGAGTAAACGGCATGGCGCTGGTGGCGGAGATGTTGTGCGCCACCAAGTTTACGTTCTGATAAACGCTTTCTTTCCCGGCGGAATGGCCGCTGCTATGCCCCACGCGCACGGTCCCGCCAGCGATCTCAAATTTCTCGACGGATACATCTGGCGAAGATTTCCCTGAAGGCCCAGGCGTGGATTTAGGGTTTGCAGGCCCCGACTTTGAGGGCTCAGGCGCGGTCTTTGAGGGTTCAGGCGTAGTTTTTGACGGTTCAGACCCGCTCTTTGATGGCTCAGGCGTGGTGTTTTGCGAGGTAGCACCCAACGATGAGTAATTCCATTTTCCGGCTGCATTCTTCAGCAGCGTAATGTCCGGCTTTTGAATAGTGAGCGATGTAATTTTAAGTTGTTTGGAAAAAATAAGCGGCATCAATTGAACGCCGACTTTTACTGAAGCCGCTTTCAGGAACGGGGCCTTATTGAAGGCCGGATCGTCGGCAATGGTGATATCGCTGGCGCTTGCGCCTCCGCTCAACAGGGAAGCGTCCAGCTTGCCGATATGCACCTGGCGGTTGAGCGCCGCGGAAAGCTTCTTTTCCAGCTCAGGGCGGTAGCTATCGACGTTGATAAAC
>JBARNL010000602.1:0-11070 GCA_049802955.1 Candidatus Angelobacter sp. | reverse complement strand
AACCGGAGCCGCCCAATCGGTTACGCTGACCAATACCGGCAACATTCCCATGACAGTTTCCGGTATCACAATAAGCGGTGATTTTGCCCAAACAAACGCCTGCGGAAGCACGCTTGCGCCCGGCGCGGCCTGTATCGTCAGTGTCACCTTCACGCCCACAACGCGTTTCAGCCGCGCAGGCATTCTCAGCATCCAGAGCAATGCAACGCCTCCGTCCGCCAACGTCTCGCTCAGCGGAACCGGAATCGCGCCGGTGGCGGCTCTTACCGCCAGCTTGAGCTTTGCCCCGCAGATCGTAAGAACAACCACCACGCAAACGGCCGTTCTGGCCAATAACGGCGACGCATCATTGGCTATCGCCTCCATCGCCATTACAGGCGATTTTGCCCAGTCGAACACCTGCCCGGCCACGCTGGCGCCCGCAGCTTCCTGCTCCATCCAGGTCAGTTTCACTCCCACCGCGTCCGGCGCTCGCAGCGGTTCGCTCACTTTGAGTGATAACGATCCTGCTTCTCCGGCCCAGACAACCGCGTTGAGCGGGACAGGCTTGGACTATTCATTGACAGCCTCGCCAGGCAGCGTGACGGTCCGCGCCGGTTCGGCGGCGCTTTACACCGTCACCGTCACGGCCCTGGGCGGAACTTTCCTCAGCCCGGTAAACCTGAGCTGCTCCGGATTGCCCACCAGCGCAACCTGTACGTTTTCGCCGGCAGCTATCTCGCCTGGAGGAGGTTCGTCTTCCTCCAGCTTGCAGATTACCACCAGCAACGGACAACATGGCCTCAAGAAGACGCCGGCCGGAACTTACATCATCACAATCGGCGGCGCTTCAGGAAGCCTGAGCCACACGAATTCAGTGACGCTGATTGTTCAATGATCTGCATGGAATGAGCCCATACTGACTTTTTGGCGACGGGGTTGGGTACAGCCAGACGCGGTTCGGGACGAGGGGGTGGGAAGCTCCAAATCCTCTCTCCCCCGGCCAATTCTCAGTTTTTGCTCGTTCAAAGATCAGCTCAAAACTCTCCATCCCGCAACGGGCTGTGGCCCAATTGCTCTCAATATGATAAAAAATCCGTTCCTGATTTATGTCCCTTCGAGTCGCGCGTGGCGTTTACAACCCGGAGAAAGAACGGTTCCATTATTACGTCTCTTTCAAGCCTACGCTTGACCCCACCGATGACGAGCGCGACGTTGAAGGCAGCCACTCCGTTGAAGTTGCCATTTCCGTTACTGAAACCGGAGAACTTGCCGATGTGGCTTTCAGCCTACCCGAGCCATGCCGTAGCGGCAGGTCCCTGGAATATCTCAGCCGTACCCACTCCGCCACGCTGGTGGATGAAAAAGTCTTTATCACCGTACCTGGCATGAACGGCGACTCTGTGCTTGAGGGAAAAGGGACTTTGGAGCTGGACGCCGCAGGCCGGATCATGGGACTGGAAATCAATTAACGGAATTGCACGCACGAGGGGGGCCGCTGTAAGGCCTCTCTCGAGATTTTTCATGCAAAACCAGAGTCTCTCCTCGGCAAATCCAGAGTCTCTGCCTTACCTTTCTTTCTCATTCACCCAAGAATTATCCTTCACCTTAGTTCCACGTAATACCCTCATATTTATCCTGATATGTCTCTCTTTTGTAAGGCCTTAACTCTCAAAATCCGCCTTAATCCAGCTACTCTGCTTGGTTTGTGTCGGGTAAGCCTCTCAAAGACCCTAAGCGTCCTTACCGATTTCTTGCAGGGCGACTTTCCCGCATAGTGCCGTGCATGATGAATCGATCAAAACTCGCAACCATCGCAGGAAAGATGTCCATGGCGCTGGCGCTCTTCATCGGCGTGTCCGCGTTTGCCCAGGTCCCCCGCTCGAAGCACGTGTACATTGTGGCGGAAGAAAACCGCAGCTATGAGCATATCGTGGGCAGCTCCTCCATGCCGTACTTGAACAGCCTGCTGGCCAAGGGTGGGTTGGCTACACAGTTTTATTCCGACATGCACGGATCGCTGGAAAACTATCTGATCGTGACCTCAGGCCAGAAACTTACTGACAATAATTCCACACTGGCGGTCTTCAACGTCGATAACATCGAGCGCCACCTGCTGACCAATGGCATGACCTTTAAGTCTTACGCGCAGTCCCTGCCCTTTGCCGGCTACACGGGGCTTTATTCTGGCGCATACATGAAGCGGCACGCTCCGCTGCCTTATTACACTGACATGGCCAACAGCAGCCTGATTCTGCAACACGTCTCCACCAGCGTGATGGCCGCGGACATTGCCAACGGCACGTTGCCCAACTTCGCTTTTATTACACCGGATGGCGACCATGACATGCATAATTGCGGCGCAAACCTTCCCGCTTGCCTGGCAACTGCCGACCAGTGGTTGAAGTCGAACATCGGGCCGCTGCTCGCCACAGCGCCATTCCAGCCGGGCGGCGACGGCGTGCTTATTATCTGGGCGGATGAAGCCGACCTGAGCACCGACAATCGCTGCAGCGCCACGGTGTTGACCGGCTGCGGCGGACATATCATGGTAGCCATGATCGGCCCTCAGGTGAAAGCCGGTTTCAAGTCCGTGACAACCTATCATCATCCCAGCGTTCTGCGCACCATGCTGGAAGCCCTGGGGACCACGGCAAACTTTCCTGCTGCCTCCGCCACCGCGCCGGATATGCGTGAGTTCTTTAATGGCAACGGTGGAACTGTGCCCCCCACCACCACACCCGTCGTCCAGGTTTCTTCTCCGACAAGCAGCACAGTCACGGGACCGAGCGTAAGCCTGGCGGCAAGCGCAACCGCCCCCCATCCGGTAACCTTTATGCGCATTTACGTGGATAGCGTCAGCGTCGCTTCCGCCTCTACCAACAAAATTGCGGCCACTGTAAGCATGTCCAAGGCGACCCATTCAGTTGTTTTCCAGGCATGGGACAGCAAAGGCAACGTTTACAAGACAGCAAAGAGCATTACCGTGCAGTAGCTTTCCGTCGAGGCAAACGCACGCCAGGGACTCAAGGCCGCAAGGGAAGACCGGAACTTTCTTTGCGTGCCTCGTCCCTGGTTTTTTATTTAGCGAAGCACGCTGGAATTACCGCGATGGTCCATTCCGAGTAGGAAAGAGGCTAAGGATCTCCCCTTACTAAACCTGCACTGTCTGATATTCCGTATACGTGCCCTTGAAGTCCTCAATCTTATGATCGTCAAAGTGCCAGATACGCGTGGCAACTTCGTCGATCAGATCGTGATCGTGAGTTACCAGAAATACCGTTCCCTGGTAGCGTTGCAGCGCGATATTCAGCGCGTTGATGGACTCAAGATCAAGGTGGTTGGTGGGTTCGTCCAGCACCAGCACGTTGGGCTTTTGCAGCATGAGCTTGCAGAAGAGGATGCGCGCGGCCTCGCCGCCGGAAAGCACGTCAGTCTTCTTGGTGGCTTCGTCGCGGACAAAAAGCATCTGCCCCAGCAGCCCGCGAATCTCTTCATTGGAAACCGAAGGGTCCCACTGGAAAATCCAATCCAGGATGGTGCTGCCCTTTTCAATCAGGCTGCGATGGTCCTGGGGAAAATAGCCTATAGCGGCTTCATGTCCCCAGGTGGTCTTGCCGCCATCGATAAACGGGCCGCTGTAACCAGAGGTTTGCCGCAGCTCGCTCTCAGGCGTGTTAGGCGAATTGGCCAGAAGCGCATTGAGCAGCGTTGTCTTGCCTGCGCCGTTGCGCCCCATGAGCGCAATTTTTTCTCCGCGCGTCACGCTGGCGGTAAAGTCCTGGATGACGCGGTTGTCACCATAAGACTTGGTGACGCCTTCAATCTCAAGAATGTGCTTGCCGGAAGGCCGCTTCATTTCAAACTTGATAAAAGGGCGCGCGATGTTGGACCGGGCCAGCTCCGTCACCTGCAAGCGCTCAACTTCTTTGCGTCGTGACTGCACCTGGCTGCTGCGAGTACCGGCGGAAAACCGCTGGATAAACTCCTGCAGCTGCGCAATCTTTTTCTCGCGCTGCGCGTTCTGGCTTTCAATCTGCGAGCGGATCTGCGTTTTGGCCATTACCATATCGTCATAGCCGCCGGTATAGGTGATGATGGTTTCGTAATCGATATCGGCAATGTGCGTGCAAATGCTGTTCAGGAAATGGCGATCATGCGAGATGGTGATCAACACGCCGTCATAACGATTGAGAAAATCCTGCAGCCAGTGAATGGAATCAAGGTCAAGATGGTTTGTCGGTTCGTCCAGCAGCAGCGCTTGAGGGTTTCCAAAGAGTGCCTGCGCCAGCAGCACACGCATCTTTTGTCCGCTGGGCAGCTCGCCCATCTTGCGCTCATGGACGGTATCCGGGATATCAAGCCCTTGCAGAAGAATGGCCGCATCGGTTTCCGCGGAGTATCCGTCTTCTTCACCGACCACGCCTTCAAGTTCGCCCAGGCGCATGCCATCTTCATTCGACATTTCGGGCTTTTCGTAGATGTGGTTGCGCTCTTCCATGGCGGCCCACAGGCGCTTGTTTCCCATGATGACGGTATCGATCACGCGATGCGCGTCAAAGGCGAACTGGTCCTGGCTGAGCACGCTGAGCTTTTTGGGTCGGACAACGCTGCCCTTCTGCGGCTCAAGCTCGCCGGAAAGCAGGTTCATAAACGTCGTCTTGCCCGCGCCGTTGGGCCCGGTAAGGCCATAGCGCTTCCCCGGCGTAAAAGCCGTGGAGACATCTTCAAACAATATTTTTGCGCCGTAGCGCATGGACACGTTACTGACTGAAATCATTGGTTTTTTATCAGGAACTGCGAAGGGGTTTCCGGCTTGCAAGGCGGGACCGCAGCTGCAAGGTTTATTTTAACATGCTTCGCGATGCCTACTGCGTGTTGTGCGGACCGAAACCCAATCTTCACCACCGAGGCACGGAGACACGGAGACACGGAGAAAAGCAAAACATTTGCCGCTGATTGCGCAGATGAACGCAGATAGGAATAAGTGAGCATTTTGCGAAATGTTCAGATGAGTTAGAAAGCTTTTCTCTGATCTGCGCCTATCTGCGTAATCTGCGGCTGGTTTTGTCTTTCTCCGTGTCTCCCTGGTGAAAGTGGTTTTCCGCTTCCGGCGATGCCGCGCGATCACGGCGATTCCGGCGATTCCGGCGAGCGCATTTGACCCCATCCCTAACCCCCTCTATATTTTAGGATTACCCGCTCGCGATGACGAACCCGATACAAACCATTAAAGACCTGACCCAATCAGCCCTGGGCGATATCAATGCCGCAGCCACGCTGGCTGATCTGGAGAAGGTCCGTGTTGCCGTACTCGGTCGCAAAGGCGAACTGGCGGGCATCAGCAAGACGTTTGGCACAATGGCGCCGGAAGATCGCGCCAAAGCCGGCCAGCTATTGAATGACGCCAAGGCCACGCTGGAAAAATCGTTACAAGATCGCAAGGCGTCGCTGGAAGGATCGGAAGCTGACCAGCGCTACAAGTCTGAATGGATTGACCTGACCGTCCCGCCGCAGGGCATTGCGCCGGGGCACATTCATCCGGTCACGCAGGTGCAGGATGAAATTGAGCAGCTCTTCACGTCGATGGGATTCCGCGTGCTCGACGGGCCGGAAGTGGAAACCGACTACTACAACTTTGACGCGCTGAACATTCCGGCGGACCATCCCGCGCGCGACATGCAGGACACATTCTGGATGACCGATGGCCATCTGCTGCGCACGCATACTTCGCCCGTGCAGGTGCGGGCTTTGCAGAAGTATGGAGCGCCCATGCGGATGATTGCCCCCGGCCGCGTGTTCCGCAATGAAGAAGTGGACGCATCACACGAGCACACGTTCTATCAAGTTGAGGGAATGATGGTGGACCGCGATGTTTCCGTGAGCCACCTGATTTATTTCATGCAGACGCTGCTTAGCTCAGTGTTTGGCCGCAAAGTTACGGTGCGCCTGCGTCCCGGCTACTTCCCTTTTGTGGAACCGGGATTTGAGCTCGATATCCAATGCCTGATCTGCGGCGGCAATGGCTGCGCGGTGTGCAAGCAGAGCGGATGGGTGGAGCTGCTGCCGTGCGGCCTGGTGCATCCCAACGTGATCAGCAACTGCGGGCTTGATCCGCAGCAGTGGAACGGATTTGCTTTTGGCCTGGGCCTGACGCGCCTGGCCATGATGCGCTATGCCATTGACGATATACGCCTGCTGCAAAGCGGCGATCTGCGTTTCCTGAATCAGTTTTAGATGGTTCGTTCGATTTAAGTACGTCATCCCGAACTCCGTAAACGAGCACGCGTTGTCATCAGCGTGCGAGTAGGGGTGAGGGACCTTGTGTTTGTTTTTTGAGCGGCGATTTCTGATTATGAAATTTTCTTACACATGGCTTCGTGAGCTTGTCCCCGGCCTGCAAATGGACGTGACTGAGCTTGCCCGGCAGATCACGATGAAGACCGCCGAGTGCGAAGGCGTACACGATCCCGGCGCTTTCGCCGGCGCCAGCGTTGCGGCGGTGGCCAGCGCGGAAAACTCCGACCCCGATTCCATCATTGAGATTGACAATAAGTCTTTGACCAATCGCCCTGATCTCTGGGGACACCTGGGCATGGCGCGCGAAGTTGCAGCCATCGCCGGCCTGAGCGTTGCAGATCCGGTGGGCGAGTTGCCCGCCGCCGCAAGCAAAGGCGACCTTTCCATTACGATTGAAGATGCCGCGCTCTGCGCACGGTTCAGCGGACAGCGCGTGGAGAACGTGAAAGTCTCGCCTTCGCCGCTGTGGATGCAGTATCGCCTCAACTCGCTGGGCGTGAATCCCATCAACAATCTTGTGGATGTAACGAATTATGTCCTGTGCGAACTGGGCCAGCCCATGCACGCCTATGACGCCGACCTGCTGGGCGATGCGATCATTGTCCGCGCCGCGCGCAAAGGTGAATTCATTCTGGCTTTGAATGGCGAGAAGTATTTGCTCAGCCCGGAAGATATCGTCATCGCTGATGCGAACAAGCCTGTTGGCATTGCAGGCATTATCGGCGGCAATGACACGGCAATTCGCGGCACTACCAAGCGCATCGTCCTGGAAGCGGCAAATTTTCCCGCTGCAAACGTCCGCAAATCTTCGTCGCGGCTCAAGCTCCGCACGGATGCGTCCATGCGTTTTGAAAAAGGCCAGGACCCGGAGAACACCGTCCGCGCACTGGCTCGCGCAGTGGAGTTGCTGAAGCAGATTTCGCCGGGATCACAGGCCGCGCCGCCCATTGATGTTTACGCGCGCAAGTCCACGCCGCCAAAAATCCAACACGATATCGACTGGGCAGAACGCAAGCTGGGTCGCAAGCTTTCAACCGAGGAAGTGATCAACATTTTCAAGTCACTCGTGTTCGGCGTGGAGCAGCTTGGCGCTCGCAAACTTCAGCTCACAGTTCCCAGTTGGCGCGCAACAAAGGACATTTCCATCCCGGAAGACCTGGCGGAAGAGATCGGGCGCATGGTGGGCTACGCATCCATCGTGCCGCATGCGCCTGCGGTGTTGTCCGAACCTACGCCGCGTAATCTTCAGCATGAGCAGCAGCGCGCAATTCGCGCTGCAATGGTTGGACAGGGCTTCACCGAGGTTTCCAACTATTCGTTTATCTCTGACGCGGACGCAGCCATGTTCGGCTATTCGACGGACAAGCTATTGCAAGTGGCCAATCCGATCATCGCTGAGCAGAAATATATGCGCCCGACCCTGCTGCCGGGAATCCGCCGCAACCTGGCCGATAACAGCCGCTTCTTCGCCGACTTCCGCCTGTTTGAGATTGGACGCGTTTATAGCAAGCGCGCAGATGGTGTTCCGGTGGAGCGTAACCAGCTGGCCGCCGCGATTTATGGGCGCGAAACCAATGGCGCAAACCTGTTGGAGATGAAGCGTGTAGCGCAGTACCTGGCTGCGGGATGTAAAGTTGTGCCCGGCAGGGGCCAGGACAAAAATGTCCATCCTGAACGCTCAGCTTACGTTGAAGTTGGCGGCCAGCGCTTTGGCTATCTCTTCGAGCTTCATCCTGCGCTGCTCGACCGGGGCCGCGCGGCCATCCTCTATATAGACCTGGATGCTCTGCAGGTAATGCCGTCCGGGCGGCAGCCATATCGTCCGCTGCGCCGCTTCCCCACCAGTAGTTTCGATCTCTCAATCGTCGCGCCCGCACATACGCTGGTAGCCGACCTGGAAAACAAACTGCGCCAGTTTGCCGGGGACAGCCTGGTCAGCCTGCAATTTCTGCTGATATTCCCGCTGCCGCCGGACAAGAAAAGCGTTTCATTCCGCCTAACTCTGGGGGCTGACGACCGGACGCTGACCGCTGAAGAAGTAACGCGCACAAGGGAAAAAGTTGTGGAGGGGATTAAAGCGGCGGGGTTCGAACTGCGTGAGTAAAAGCTAAATGACTACCTCGGATGAGCGCGGATAGAGCATTTCTAAGATTGCTGTATCCCGAATCATCAATCTCTATCCTCGTGAATGCGCCATCCTGGCCGAGCACACGATGCTCTGCTCCTTGCACCATGCTTTGGACCGAGGCGAAGGATCTGCTCCGCTGCTCTTCAGGGCAGCCGACCATCCAAGCAGTCTTGATAGCCCTACAGGGCAGCAGAGCCGATCCTTCGGCTTCGCGAAAGCCGTGTCGAACCAGTTTGCAATTCGCTTAGCTCGCCTCAGGATGGCGCATCGCGGGGGTGAGATGGATCGCTAGTCACGCCGTGTGTGTTGGATACCGCAACTCAGTGCATCGGTTCAGCAAAAAACGGATTGGCAATCTCACGGAGCGGTGGCAACAGGAAACGCAATTTACTTCTTAAATCCTGTCGCGCAGCAAACTAATGACGTCATCCGCGGTAATTATGCCGGCAAGGCGCTGTTCTTCGTCCACCACTGGCAGCGTGAGCAGATTGTATTTATCAAACATTTCCGCCACGTCTTTTTCTGATGCACTGGCTTCCACATAGATCACGTGTTCCGGCGTGAGAGTTCCCAGCCGGGTTCCGCCCGGCGCCAGCACTAAAGACACCAGCGGCACGGAGCCCACCAGTTTTTCCTGGGAGTCCACGAGATAAATGGTGCTCACGGTTTCCACCGGGCCTTCAAAGCTGCGCAGTCGGTCAATGGCGTCACCCACGGTGTGCTCGGCGGAGAGCGAGATGTAGTCCGTGGTCATGCGTCCGGCGGCGGTGTTTTCATGGAAGGCCAGCAGCTCTGAGACTTCCTGCCGCTCTTCCGGTTCCATCTCTTCCAGAATTTCTTCTGACGTTTCCTGGGGCAGGTCGCCCAGCAGGTCGGCGGCGGCATCGGGGTCCATTTCTTCCACAATGTCGGCTGCCTTGTCAGAATCAATGGACCGCATGAGCTCGATCTGCATTTTAGGATCGATTTCTTCCAGCGCTTCAGCGGCCACTTCTTCATTCAACGATCCGAAAATAGATTCGCGCTCGGCGGGGGCCAGCTCTTCCAGAATGTCGGCAATGTCCGCCGGATGCAGCTTGGAAAGCCGCTCATAAGCCAGCCGCAAGCGCACACGGCGAGCAGGATCGGTTTCAATCAAGTCCACGGCTTCCCAGGGAATGGATTTTTCCGGCATGCGCATGGCCAGCGCTTCAATCGCGCGGCTGGGAGCAAGGCCCTTGAGCAACCGCCGAATAGCGCCGCGCAAGCCGATATCCACCCGGCCAACCTTGAGCTTAAACGTGCCGTTGACCTGTTCACGGCGAAGGTCAACGTCATTTACGCGGACCACTTTGCGTCCGGAAACATCGATAATCTGCTGGTCCAGCAGGTCACGCTCCAGCAGCAGCATGCCTTCAGAGCTGGAAAGCGGCTGCCAGTCCAGGGCCGAGCCGTTTACCTGGATGGCCGAGCCAATCATGGTTTTGACCTGGCGCGAGGGCAGCAGGCGGTCGCCTTCACTGGTTTTTACGATGAAATCAGAGATGCGGTTAGGATCTTCCTGGGGAAAAATAGCCACTTCGCGCACGTGCCCGGCAAACGCGCCGCTGCTGTCATAGACAGACGCGCCCAGAATGCTCGAAAGTGCGATCTCTTCCCGCATGTTTTTCCCTGACTGGCAGAATACCCCGTGTGGTTGGCCCTGACCAGAGTTAAAGATGCCATTTGCAATAACTATTTTTCAGAACATATTTTTTTCGAATAAAGATTTCAGAGCAAGAGCCGGATAGGTTCACCCGCCGGTCGGCCATATGATGCCTCCAGGAAGAAACAGGCTGGCGGCGAGGGTGAAAAATATGAATCCCCGCACCCGCTAAACGATCTGTTACAGGAAGGAGTTTCCCCCCATGGCAATCCAGGTTACAGACATGCATATGCTGCGCGACCAGAAAGAGATTGGCGACATGGCAAAGGAGATTACCCAAAAGGTTTCCCGCACCTTGGTTTCCCCACCCCCGGAGCCAATAATTTCTCTGATCGGGATTCGCACTGCTGTGAGTACTTTCTCAATATCGGCCAGAGCAGTTGGGAAATCCTGCTCTAAAATAGCTGCTGCGTGCGACTCTAATTGGATTTCGAAGCCTTGCTTCCGTAATTCCTCTAGCATGCAGATTGGCCTTCCTGATCTGGCCTGAGCTGGCATTGAACGGGATCTTAACCTAAATGTTGGGTATTGTTTAACGCAAAGGCTTACAAGGGCGTTTGCCTCTTGGTTCGGCCAGGAAATCTCATCCGTATTTCCCGGCCCTTGATACCTGTTACAAAGAGGCAAGTGCCGGGAATTGCAAAACGAGCTTAGGCGACTGGTGCTTAAACCCGCGCCGCGTCCTACGGAGCGCTCTTTCAGAAAATTAGCGGATTATGCTTTCAGCAGTTCCTGCCCGGCAAGACTGGTTTCATCCTTTAACCGCTCCCACCGTAAACCCGGCAATGAACCGGTCGAGAAACAAATTGTAAAGAAAAGCAATGGGCAAGCTGGCAATCAGGCAAGCCGCCATCAGCGATCCCCAGAAATATACATCACCTCTCACCAGAAAGATGGGAATCCCTACTCCCACCATCTGGTTTGACTCCGGCGAGATGAACGTGAGGGCATAGACATATTCCTGCGTCACCAGAGTAAA
>JBARNL010000601.1:0-5221 GCA_049802955.1 Candidatus Angelobacter sp. | reverse complement strand
CCACACTGGGAGTGGGCGTGGAAAAAAATGCGGTGTTCGGTCTGGCCGCTACTCCTCGCGCATCATTGGCGTATTATCTGGTGCGGCCGCGTTCCAGCGGCGCTCTTGCCGGGACAAAACTCAAATTCAATTACGGGCAGGGCATCCAGGAGCCGGACATTTTCTCCGCGGACAATTCGTTATTTGCGCTGCTCTCGCAACTTCCCAACGGTCCGCAACTCATCTCCCAGTTTCATGTTGGCCCGATTGGCGCAGTACGGTCGCGCAGCTTTGATGCCGGCATGGAACAATATTTCTGGAATGGCCGCGCAAAACTCGGCCTCACGTTTTTCGACAATCACTTCAATGACGAGATCGAATTCGTCAGTCCTGGCGGGCTGGCGCAACTTGGGGTTCCTGATGCGATTGTGGCCGCTACGCCCTTCGGCGCCAGCGTGAATTCACTGGCTACACGTTCGCTCGGCGCGGAAACCGAACTCGAACTCAGTCTGGGCCACGGCTTTACAGCGCGCGCGGCCTACACGTATCTAGACGGAGTGGTGCGCCGGTCTTTCTCCAGCGACGAACTTTTCCCATCTTTCAATCCGCTGTTTCCCACTATTCCTATCGGAGCATTTTCTCCGCTCGTAGGCAACCGGCCTTTCAATCGTGCTCCCCATGTTGCCAGTGTTTATCTAGGATATGCACGGCGCAAGCTGGCGCTGGCGCTGAGCGGCAACTTCGTTAGCCGTCGAGACAGCAGCACCTTTCTTTTCGATTCCTCATTCGGTTCTACGATGCTCCTTCCTAACCGTAACCTGGCCGAGGCCTACCAGAAGATTGACCTTAGCGGCAGCTATCGTCTCAATCGACATCTTCAGCTCTACTCGGCCATCGAAAACCTGGCCAGCCAGCACTATGATCCGGCTCCGGGTTTCCCGGCGTTGCCGTTCAACTTCCGCAGCGGGATCAAGCTCACGTTGGGCGGGGAGGCGACGAAGTAGAAGTGTTTAAATTTCAAACCGGAAAGCATCGCTGGATGTTCCCCCCTTCGAGCAAAGCGCATTTAGGTGGTTTCGTAAAGGCATAAACATTACCCAGGTACCGTTGTGCGTGATCGTAAGCTCGAGCTAGAGTTCCCTTGGGGGGTGCTAAAAGTGAAGAAGATCGCATTACTGATGATGTTGTTAGGCGCAATGACCTGCTTTTCTCAGACGAGCCGGCCCGCGGTGTTCATTGAGCCTCAGAACGGATTCGAAACATATCTGGCCGCGGCAATAGCCAAGAAAGGCGTTCCAGTTGACATCGTTACCGATGCAACCAAGGCCACGTACGTACTTAAATCCGCTCCAGTAGAAATTAAGCAAGAATCAACCGGCGGCAAGATAGCTCGCTGCCTGTTCGCTTATTGCGCTGGGATTGAGGATAAAGGAACCGTCTCAGTTCAACTGGTGGAAGTTGGCTCCAGCAAAATGGCCTGGGCATATTCTGTGAACAAACAGAGGGGCGGCGGCAAAAATCAGCAATCGATGGCCGAAGCTGTAGCGAAGCACTTAAAAGACTTTTTGGCACATAAGTAGCGGCTATTTCTCCGGATGTTTATGGAGTCCTGTGGCACTATTCTTTAGCGGCCCAGGACTCCATTTTGCTTTTTGAGGATTGGGTTTTGCACTCTTACGCCTTCCAAAAGCTCAATGAACCAGGGGCTTTGCCACCGGTGACCAAAGGCCATCTACCAACGACCTCATGCGGCGGGGCACCATTGACCCTATGATGTGTGTTGAAAGGGCCGTCAGGACCGTACTCCCCATGGAACTTGCAGCCGAGACTAAACTGAACACCGTACAACATTATTCGCCGACGTCCACGCCCGTGCTGGACGTCTTCCGCCCTTTGCCGCCCCAGACCAAAGACAGTCTGAGCGCGGGCGAATATTTTCTTGCCAGCAGCCTGGCGATTCTTATTCTGGTTGCATTGCCCAGCCTGCGCGAAATCATTGAAATTGCCCCGGGATATAGGGCCGCGCTGATTCCCGTGATCGCTGCCCTGAGCGCCGGCTTTACTCATGAAATGGGCCACCTTGTGGCGGGATGGCTTTCTGGCTTCAGACTCAAGCAGGTCAAGATCGGCCCGCTCCACCTGGGCAAGCACGCTCGCTGCGGCGAACCGTATTGCGGGGATGTGCTCACACTTGGCACAGGCGTTTTCGAGCCGCGCGTGACCGATCAAGATGATCCTGCGTTGCGTCGCCGCTCATTGTTTTTGACATCAGGCGGACCAGTGGCGAGCATATTGCTGGCGGGTGGGTTAGAGACGGCGGTGTACTTTACCCAGCCAGTTTTCATTGTCGCTTTTAGCCTGCACGTGGGAGCGGTATTTTCCGCGTTGCTGGCCATTGCCGCGTGTTTGCCGGACGCGAATCGCTATGGCAATTTTTCCGATGGCGCGCGTCTTTTGATGCTGCTGCGAAATGACGCAAAAGCCGAGCGATGGTTTTCCAACATCCGTTGCCAGATTGCCCTGAATCAGGGACGCCATCCGCGCGATTGGGACCAGGCTTCCGTCGTTCGTGCTGCCGCCGTTTCTGACGATTCGCTGGACGCCTACATTGCGCGCTGGCTGGCTTATCTTTGGGCCGCCGAGCGCCAGGACATCACCTGCGCCACAAAGTACCTGGAAGGCGCGCTGGAAGTTCTTTCATACTCCACGCCAAAAATGCGCGATCATCTTTTTCTTGAGGCGGCAGTCTTCCAGGCATGGTTTCGCGACAATCCTTCAAAAGCGCTGTTTTGGGTTTACCGCATCCGCAACAACAAGCTCACGCGCATGCAGAAGCAGCGGCTGGATATCGCTTTGCTCTGGGCGGAAGGTCGCTTGTTTGACGCCTGGGAGAAGCTGGGCACGAGATACCTTGTTGAACTGCGCGGACTGCCAGTCTCTCCGGGACGCACGCTGGTGGAGGAAAGCGCCGCTGAATGGAAACGGCAGATGGAGTCGCGCATGCTCACGCGCGCGTGGCGCAGCATGTATTCCATCTCAAGCCAGTTGGAGCCGTCGGCGTTGCAGGCAGCCTTTGAAGCGCCGGAAAAACACAAAATGGCTTCATGGTAAGATTTTGTTGTGTCCCCTTCCCGCAAACTGCAAGGCGGACGTGTAAAATCGCGGCCTCGCCAAAGCGCTAGTCATCTGGTCATCATTACCGGCATGTCAGGTTCCGGAAAAGCTTCAGTGCTCAAGGCATTTGAAGACCTGGATTATTACTGCGTCGATAATCTGCCCATTGATCTGATCCCGCGTTTCGCCGATCTGGCTAAACAGTCCGCTGAAATTGAAAAAGCCGCGCTGGTGGCGGATATTCGTGAAGGCGAACAGCTCAAACGGCTGCCCAGGATTATCCAATCGCTCCGCAAGCAGATCAAGACCACGGTGCTTTTTCTTGAAGCGTCCGACGATGCGCTGCTGCGCCGCTTCAGTGAAACGCGCCGTCCCCATCCGCTGGGCAAAGATTCCACAGTAAAGAAAGCGCTGGAGCAGGAGCGCCGCCTGTTGCAGCCCATCCGGGCGTTGGCGGACATTGTGGTGGACAGCTCAAAGTTCAACGTCCACGAGCTGCGTTCGCACATCACGGCAAAATTCACCGCCGGCAGCAGTACGGACAAAGACATTATGGTTTCCGTGGTCAGCTTTGGCTATAAGACCGGCGTGCCCAATGACGCTGATTTGCTCTTTGACGTACGGTTTTTGCCGAATCCACATTTCATGCCCGCGCTTCGACCCTACACAGGACGCCATCCAAAGGTGGCCAAATACATCCGTCAATTTCCGCAGACCCAGGAGTTTATTGACCGTATCTCCGCGCTGCTGGTTTATCTAATGCCGCATTACGTGCGTGAAGGCAAGAGCTATCTCACCATCGGCTTTGGCTGCACCGGAGGCCAGCACCGCTCTGTCTTTATTGCGGAAGAAGTAAAGAAGCTGCTGGCCAGGGCCGGTTATCCAGTCAAGGTCATCCATCGTGACTCACCCCGGTAACTGACAATACTTTACTTTCACTCAGTCACTCCATTTCAGCCACACTCCTTTAGAATGGGAGCAATGTTTCCTGCCGCCAAGGGTGCCGTATGCGACAACTGACCAGGTTGTTGGCGTATCTCCGTCCTTACCTGCCGCATTTCATCGGCTCGGTGCTGCTGATGGCCGTGGTAGGCGCGATGGAAAGCTTCCGCATCCTTTTGATGGGACCGATCATTGACAGGGTTTTGAATCCCAAGAGCCCAGGGCGTTCACTAACGCTGTTGCCCAATCTTCCCGGCACGCACCACGTGGTTTATCTGCAGGATTTTGTCCCCCAGCATTTCCGCAATCCTTTAACCGTTGTGGCGGTGGCTCTGGTAGGGACGGCCCTGATCAAGGGCGTTTGCGACTACATCGGCACTTACCTGGTGAATCACGCAGGCTTTGGCCTGATTACCGATCTGCGCAACCGCCTTTACGACACCATTCTCCATCGCTCTACTACCTTTTTCTCCCGCCATTCCACCGGAATGCTGGTGTCTACCGTGGTCAACGATGTGGAGAAAGTCCAGGTCACGCTCACGATTGCCTTGGCCGAGTTCCTGCAGCAGTTGTTTACCCTGGTTTTTCTTGTTGGCGCGGTGATTGTGCTGGGACACAAGCTGGCATGGGTGCTGCTGATCTTTGTTCCGTTCGTGATTGTTTCCGCCGGCAAAATTGGGCGGCGTGTGCGCACCACCACGCGCAAAGGCCAGGACAAGCTGGCTGACATCCAGAACATTTTGCATGAGAGCATTGCCGGGAACCGAATCGTAAAAGCTTTTGGCATGGAGAGATGGGAGAGCAGCCGCTTTCATTCCGCGGCCAGAAAGCTTTTCCGCGCCAACCTGAAATCGGTGGCAGTGCAGGCTGTCAGCTCGCCGCTGATGGACATTGTTGGCGTGCTGGCCATTGCCCTGCTGCTTTGGGTGGGGCGCAACCAGATCAATAACGGCGCAATGACGCCCGGCATCTTTATCGCGTTTATCATCGCGGTCTTCCGGCTTTACGATCCGGTGCGCAAGATGGCGTTTTTCAACAACAGTTTTCAGCAAGCGCTGGGTGCATCGCAAGAGATATTTCGCTTCATTGACGAACAGGATGAAATCCAGGAGCGGCCCGGCGCAATCAAGCTGCCCGTTTTTCGCGAACGCGTGCGTTTTGAGAACGTCTGCTTTTCTTATACGGG
>JBARNL010000600.1:0-2282 GCA_049802955.1 Candidatus Angelobacter sp. | reverse complement strand
GTCCCAGCCTGGCCGCGCATTCGTGAATGGCAGCAATCATTTCTTCTTTAGTCACGATTTTCGCTCCGTTAAGGCTTTTGTGGCATAGGTAAAGCTTTTGTGGCACAGGCACTCTTGCCTGTGGGGTTTTGGGCGAGGCAGAGAGACTCCTGCCTGTGATGGATCATGTGGCACAGCCGCCCTCGGCTGTGGGTTTTGTCTTTGGCCTAGCCAAAAGCCAAGAGCCAAAGGCCAAAAGCCTCTCTAGCGACACTTGTGCTTGCGTCCAGGTAATAGATTTTTAGGATTTAAGAGGTACTATCCTCGGGCTGGACCCCCGATCACGGCGATTACGCGCGATCACGGCGATTACCCGATCTTCGATGTCTCTACACAATCTGTGGCCCAAACGGTGGGTCGGCTATGATCGCGTGGTTGCTGGCCTTTTTGGGTCTCCCGCCTCCACCTTGGGGATTCCCTTGTCGCTAAACTGGCTTCGTTCCTGCTGCCGATTAAGTGACGGTTCGCCGCTGCCGCTCCCGGCGAGAACCTACAGCGCATAATAAACAAAAGGCGAACAGAAGTCAATAGGTCATATGAACAATTTTAATATTTGGCAGATTTCGCAAAGCAACTAACTCTTAAGTTCGATTCCTTCCGCGTTCACCAAACCTTTTTTTACGATCCTGTCAGAGCAACTGATGTGGCCTCAAGGAATTCACCACACGACAAAAATGTAGCTACCCCGCTAAAGAGTCACATATCCTTCAACTACGTTTGTTGGATTTTTTGAGCCCCGGTGCGGACTTTGCCACTCAATTTCGCATTTCCGGCGACCCCGAATAGCCACTCCCAGTTTGAATGAACTGATGCGTGTAGCGCGTCCACTTCCAACAAGCTCATTAGTTAGCAACAATTCCGCAATAGGACGCAATGCTTCTTCGGAAACAGGATGCTCTCGCAACGGTTTGAATGGATCGGGCATTTCAGTGAAAAACATCATGTTTTGTTTTGCCAAGGGATTAGGCTCTTCAAACAATGCTGACCGCAGCGCTATAGCAGTTAATTCATCCGGACCATGGCCTGCTATGTTCATTTCGAACATTCGGTCTTGTGAAGATTGAATGACTTCAAGGCCGAGTCGGATGAGCTTCGAACGCGCAGATGTGGTTGTTGTTTCAAGTGACCGAACCCGTACCTCCCTGCTTCTCCCTCGCCATGTAAAACGCCCGTCTTCCCCCTGGCCCCACTGGCCGGGGCGAAGCTGTTCTAAACCATGTGCGACTTCGTCGTTTCGCACACGTGCGCGAACCTCGATTTCGCTTCCTCTATCTATCACTTCTGTTGCGCGAAAGACGAAATCACGCAATTTGCACCAGGGAGCGAGATCTTCTGCGGCGAGAGCCTTTAGGCGATCTTCGATTTGTTGCTGAAGATTTGCGGCATTCGAAAATTCAGGAGCAACATAGAAGGTGCGCACCTCGTTAACAAAAGCCTTTTCGTGCCCCTCCCGATCATTAGCCGCAAGCACCCACATGGCAATCCGAATACCGTTTTTTTCTGCATGCAAAAATTCAGTATGCGTAGCTGAAAATTTTGACTTGAGCGGCTTTCCATAGCGCCGCCCCAGGATGCCGACGAAAATATCTGATGATTCGACCTCCGAAAGATATGCCTGTTCGGGGTCTGCATCCCGTCCGCCAAATTCCTCGAATAGAACTGGGCGAGATCCCAAAGTCCGAACGGCCGTAGCTGCTGCCTGCCGTTCAGTGGCAAACTCGGACATTACGCTCGAAATGAATACTCGCTTGTCGCTGGCCCATTCGCGGAGTGCTTCCGGGGACGGGACTTCCGCTGCAGCTGCACGATCAATCACAAGAGGGTTTTCAGTTGTATTAAAACGACGTGACATAGTGGTATTCTAAATGCTGATGCCTAGGCCAGTTTACGTAACATGCCGAAATTGCGGATATGAATCTCGCGTCGAAATCCTCACGCCGGATGAAGAACGTGATCCTCATCGGCCTCGCTCGCCTTTGAGGTGTCAGCGATGTGGTAGTACGAACTTAGACATTCATTAGGGCCGGCTGCGAGGGACAGACGGGATTCTTAGGGTCGCATCATCTGTGATTTGAGCCAGTGGATTTCGTTCGTGTTGATTTTGAGATCATCACGTTGCCAAAGCGGGTCCCAAGAATTGTCCCGGCCTTTACCTGAGAGCAGGATTTTAATAAATTGTCGAACGGCATCAACCATATCTTGCTTGTGCTTTTCGTAATCGTTCTCCGCGGCCCCAGTTATTT
>JBARNL010000599.1:0-3071 GCA_049802955.1 Candidatus Angelobacter sp. | reverse complement strand
GGACTGTTCAATCGGTTGGCCGTTGAGCTTCGCCGGCTTGAACTGGTAGCCCATCACCGCTTGAAAGGCTGCATCCCTGAAGATAGGCTGGCCGCTGATGAATTTCGGATTGCGCGGCTTGCCGTCTTTTCCCACGGTAACCTGCACCACCGCCGGACCAGTTATGCCACGTGCTCTGGCGATGGCTGGATAGATAAGCGGGCCAGTCCTGACCACCTGCAACGGCTCAAGTTGTGATTGCTCAATCGCCGCTGCCGACGGTGCTGACGACGATACCGGGCGCGCAAGGCTCGATAGAGGCGCGGCCGTGTTTCCGCTGTCCGCCGTAAACGAGGGCGCCACTTCCGGAGTCGCTGGAGCTGCGTTCTGGTGCGCTATCCTGGATGTCCCAGTGCTCCCCAACGTAGCCACGGCTGCCGGCTTTTCTTCCTTCTCCACCGGAGCACTTTTTCCCGCCTGCGATGAATTCTTTTCTGTCTCTCGCCTGCTGGCTGGTTTCTCCGCTACAGGTTTTGCCGCCGAAGGCATAGCAAGCGTCCCAGAGGTGGATGGCGATGAAGTGCTGCCGCTAGTGATCGGTGAACCCGGCTGAGTGCCAGCGGAGGGCGCAAGATTTGCAGCCGGAGGCACGTTGGCAGCTTCCTGTACCTGCTGCGGCGTGGCGTTCTTTGGCTTCTGCATTTTTAGGAAGGCAAACGTTGATGCCGCTGCGATCACCAGCACCGCAACTCCCCCGATCATCATGAACCGGTTACCCGGCTTCTTGTCTTCCGCTGCAACTGAATCGAATGTGCCAAAGTTTGCCCGTGGAGCAGCGTCAAAGCGCTTTTCCTCTTTCCTGGGCGGCATCGCCAATGGAACCACTTCCAACGGCGTGCTTTTTGCTGTTTCGGTCTTGGCCATTGCCGGAGCGGCGGCACGCGGCGCTGACGATGAAGGCTTGATCACCACTGCGGGCGGCGCTGCGGGCGGCGGCACGGCAACAGGTTTCGCGGTAATGGCGGGCGCGGCTGGCTTCGACGCTTCGGCCTGCGGATTTTCCTCGCGGGCGCGGCGCTCTTTGTGCAGCAACGCGGATATCTGGTCAGCCATGGTTTTCAATACGGCGACGTGCGTGATGGTAAACGCGTGCGGCGTGGGCGCAAATGCGGCCAGTACCCCCACTACCCGGTTCTCTTCCCGAATGGGCGTAACCACCATGGAGCGTATTCCCAGGGCGCGGATCGCGGCCGTATCAACTCGCGTGTCAGTCTCACAATCATCGCAGCGCAGCTCTTTGCCGGTCTGGATGCAGAGGCCGGTAAAGGAGCCTTGCACGCGCAGCGCCGCGCCGATCTCCGGCGCGCTGGCTCCGCTGCGGGCGCGGCACACAATCTCATCGGCATTGCCTTCGCTCAGTGCGATGGCCACTCCGGAAGCGTTCGTAAAGGCTTGGGCGCGTTGCGCCACTACCGCCAGATCGTCCGGCGAAGCGCCGCGAGCTCTCTTGCTGTCGGTGCTGTTAGCAGTATCTGAAGCTTGGGTTGCCATGTGTACGCCGTCCCTCAAAGTCTTAGTTTTTATTCTCCGCTCTCACCCGGAAACATTCCCGTCGAAGCCCCCAAAAAGAGTCGCACCAGATTAAAGCCGCTTGATGCGCCTTCTCAAATGTCCATCCGATCCCGTGCGTCTTGCGCCGGCTTTCAGGATTACTCAAAGTTCAAAAATCGAATTGACAAAAAAACTGATATCAAAACCACCGGTTTCAACCGCGGAACGTTCAGACGTGGGCTTTTCTATGCCGATTACGCGTTGCGTGGGGGACTCGCCAGGGAAGCGAGGGAATGAGCGCGCATGGCTATGAGCAGCCTGTCTTTTACGGCCAGACCCGTTTTGTTTTGTCGCCGCCATTGCTTGAAGTCTGCACTGCCACCGGACGTGCCGCTTCCGGAACGCCTTGCGCACTGCCGCCTTCCAGAATGCGCGCTGCCACACGCAGAGCTTCAATCTCCGCGTTCAAGCCTGAGATCTGCGCCTGGAAAATGGCGATTTGGTTTTCTTTCTCTTTTATCGCGTCATATATATTGTTCATGGTTTACCGGCCTCAGGCGCGAATATAGCAATAACTGTTCGAATGTCAACCGGTACCCAGGTACACACGTTCAGGGATATACCTTAAGAATCAACGCGTTAGTACATGTCCCTAAGCTGTCAGCCTTTCACGATATCGTCCAGGAAAACCCGCAAAGTACGATCAAAACCGGGTAAAACCGGAAGTTAGTTAACGGCGTTGAACTCTGTCGCAAGCTCTTTCCCAATCTGGAACTGGCTGTTACCTTCGTAACCTTCAGGATTAGACGCAAGGAGTCAATCCGGAACTTTCGAGCAGCCAATCCTTCCATTGAAGGAGGCCAACTGGCAGGACGATCATGGCAATTTCATTGTCACGGTACTGTCCAAACGGCCACAATGGAAATGCTCACCAGCCGGTTCCATCTGCGTCCAGACTCCAAATTTAACTATCGATATGCCATACATTGGGACATGCAGTATTCCCATGCCACTTCCGTGACAAACTGTTTATTTTCGCTGGATGTAACGAAAAATAGGATTAGAATTCTCGGCGTCTCCCGGTTCTTGCATTCAGCGACACTGGAGTGCGCTTATTGCTTTGACCATGGAGAGAGAGACGAAAAGCTCGATTCAAGGAGATCCCCCATGAAGTGTTTGCAACAGTTCTGTATGATCGCCTTACTATGTTATTGTTTGCCATTGGCTTTGGCAAACGCGCAAAGCGCATCCAGCGCACAAATCTCGGGTACCGTAGTTGACCCGCAGGGAGCGGTCGTTCCGGGCGCTAAAGTAACCGCAACAAATCAAGCTACAGGCACAGGTCGCTCGGTCACTACCACATCCACCGGCAATTACGTGATTCCCAACCTGCAACCCGGCACTTACGATGTGGCCGTGGATGCAAAAGGCTTCGCGCCGGGTTCAACAAAAAACATTGTTCTGAACCTCGGAGACCAGAGAGATCTCGGCTTTAAATTGGGTCTGGCCGGATCTACTGAAAGCGTGGAAGTAACCACAAC